>NZ_JBEYHA010000018.1:0-125373 GCF_040635075.1 Nocardiopsis sp. NPDC007018 | reverse complement strand
ACTGGTGCGCCAGGCCCTGGTCACCCTGTACGCACACGACGGGCCGAGGACCATCGACCTGGCCCGGCGCGCGCAACGCGGCCGGGAGCGACCCCGAACGACGGCGGGCCATCCTCGACGCCGCCGACCGGGTGATCCAGCGCGACGGCCCCGACGCCTCGATGCTCGCCATCGCCACCGAGGCCGGGATCAGCAAACCGATCCTGTACCGGCACTTCGGCGACAAGGGCGGGCTCTACCGGGCGCTGGCCCAGCGCCACGTCGACCCGCTCATCGAGACGATCCGCTCCGAGCTGCACCAGCACACCGACTTCGACGTGCGGGCCCGCGCCACGGTGGGCGCGTACCTGTCGATGATCTCGCAGAACCTCAACCTCTACCGCTTCCTCATGGACCGGGCCACCTCGGAGGACGTGCGCACCCGCAGCGACCTCGGGCTCATGGTGCGCCGCCTCGGCGAGGAGCTCGCGGACCTGCTCATCACGGAGGGACGGATCAGCGGCCGTCTGCGGGCCCAGATCGCCGCCCACGCCGTGGTGGGCATGGTCCAGGCGGCGGGGGAGTGGTGGCTCGAACACCCCGAGGTGAGTGAGACCGAGATCATCGACCACCTCACCGACGCCGTCGTCGGCGCCCTTCGGGGCAGCCGAACCTGAGGGAACCGGAGCCACCCGGCCGACGGCGCCCCACCCGCCGTGGACACGTCCCCTCGCCCTCCCCGCGAGGGCGCCATGCCGCCGGGACTTGACCTGGAGCGCGCTCCAGGTCGCATGCTTGCGGTCATGAAGGACTACCACACCCCCGGCGAGATCGCCGAGCGCTTCGGTCTCACCCTCGACACCCTGCGCTACTACGAGAAGGAGGGCCTGCTCCGGAGAGTGGAGCGCGCCCCCAGCGGCCACCGCCGCTACCGCGCCGACGACGTCGAACTCCTGCACCTCGTCCGGTGCCTGCGCGACACCGACATGCCCATCTCCCGATTGCGCGGCTTCGCCGAGCTGGTCCGCGACGGCGACCACACCATCCCCGAGCGCCTCGACGTGCTGGTGGCCCACCAACGGCACCTCGACGCCCGCATCGCCGAACTGCGCCAACGCCAGGACACCATCCAGCACAAGATCGACTACTACGTGGAGGTGCTCGCCGAGCAGGTCCCCGAGGCGGCCTCCGTGAACGGAGAGGGCTCCTGATGCGACACACCACGATCAACGGCCGCACCGTCAGCGCCCTGTGCCTGGGGGCGATGCAGTTCGGCAGCACCACCGACGCCGCCACCTCCGCCGCCCTCCTCGACCGCTTCGTCGACGCCGGCGGCACCTTCGTCGACACCGCCGACTGTTACCAGTTCTGGGTCGAGGGAGGACACGGACACGAGAGCGAGACCTTCCTCGGCCGTTGGCGACGCGAACGCGGCGTGACCGACGAGGTCGTCATCGCCACGAAGGTCGGCGCCCAGCCGACCGTTCCCGGAACCGGTCTGGAGACCCAGGAGGGCCTCTCGGCCCAGGCCGTGGCGACGGCCGCCGAGCGCAGCCGCCAACGCCTGGGCGTGGACTCCCTGGACCTGCTGTACGCCCACCGGGAGGACCCCGCGACCCCCGTCGAGGAGACCATGGAGGCCTTCGCCCGACTCGTGGACGAGGGAACGGTACGGGAGCTCGGCCTGAGCAACCACCGCACGTGGCGCCTGGAGCGGGCCCGGGCCGCCGCCGAGGCCCGGGGCGGGCCGCGTCCCCGTGTGCTCCAGTACCGCTACAGCTACCTCCAGCCCCGTCTGGACGCGCCCCTGGAGTCCACGGGCCACATGCACGCCACCCCTGAACTGTTCGACTACGTTCGCGCCGAGGCGGCCCAGGGGCGCGAACACGTCGTGGTGGCCTACACCTCACTGCTCAGCGGTGCCTACACCCGCCCGGACCGGCCCCTGGAGTACGCCTACGACCACCCGGGCACCGTCGCCCGCCTGGCCGTCCTGGACGAGGTGGCCGTGGAGACGGGGGCGACCCGCAACCAGGTGGTGCTCTCGTGGCTGATGGGACACGACCCGGTCGTCGTCCCGTTGGTCGGGGTGAGCAGCGCCGCCCAGTTGGACGAGGCGCTGGAGGCCACCGACCTGATCCTGACCCCGGAGCAGCACGCGCGGCTCACCACCACTCACTGAACGGAAAGCCGACAAAATACTCGGATGGGCGTATAGCTCCGCTTTCGCGGTTTCTTGACGCTTGCGGCGGATACCTTCCCTAGGAAGGCGTGCGGCACCGGCCACGCGCACCGAGCATCCGCCAATCAGGGGGAGGGGCCACTTGCCCGAGAGCACGACGGCGTTGGAAGCGGACCCCGGTGCCTACCACCAGATCCACTTCGCCTGGGCCGAACCCACCCTGCTCGGCCGCGTCGGACCCGGACCGGCGGCCACCTCCCTCCCCGACCAGGACCAACCCGTGTTGCGCTCCTGGCGTGACCGGCTGATCCCCGCCCTCACCGCCGACTACCGCGCGGCCCTGCCCGACACCGATCCGGCGGCCCTGCCCGAGACCCTCTGGGCCCACCACTACCCCGACGGCCAGAGCGCACTGGTCTACCGGTGGCCGGGCGGGGTCCGCGAGGCCCACGCCTGGGCGATCGTCGGGCCCACCCGAGGGCTCGACCTGCCCCGTGTCCTCGCCCTGCACGAGAACCCGCACACCCGGCCCGCCGCCAGTCGGCCCCCGGCACCGGGTTGGGCCACCATGCGCACCCTGCCCGCCCCCGAGCCCTGGGAGCGCACCGCCGCTCCCGGGGCCCCGCGCACTCGCGACCGCCGCGCCGCCGAGACCCTGATCGGCGGCGAACCCCTGCTCGTCGGGGCGGTGGCCCGGGCGCTCGCCCACCCCGACCGACCCCTCCACCTGGCGCTGGACCCCGACCGCGCCGACCTGTGGCAGGCCGTCCAACTGCGCTTCCTGTGGGGGGTGCACCGGACCCTCCACGAGGTCCTCACTCCGCGCGCGGCCCTGCCCGCCGCCGGGTGGAACTGGTCGTTCTCCACCTACGACCCCGCCCTGGGGGGCGAGGGCGGTCCCCACCTGGCCTTCGCGCCGCCCTCCGCCGCCCCGACCGAAGGGACCCCCTTCCTCTCACCCCTGCCGCGCGAGTACCTCAGGGTCGCCGAGCGGCTGGCCGCGCTCCTGAGGGAGGAGGGCGGCGAGGCACTCGCCGACCACCTCGGCGAGCGGGGTGTGCCGGAGGCCGCCACCTTCGGCGAACGCCGCGCACTGCTGCGCGACTGGCTCGACCCGGTCTCCCGAACCCCGTCGGGGACGGGTGACCCGGAGGAGGCCCCCGACTCCGAGGCCGTGACGGCCCCGGAGCCCGAGCCGGACCTCCAGACGCCTTCCGTGACGGAGCCCCCGCACGGGGACGCGCCCGCACCCGAGCCCGCTCCCGGCGCCATCGAACCCGCACGCACGGACGGGGCCCCGTCCCGCTCCGACGTGCTCACCGACGCCGAAGCCGCCGCCTCCGCACCGGAACCCGAGACCGTGCTCGCCGAAGCCCCCGACCCCTTCGCCGAGGACGACTCCCAGGACACCGCCGACCAGGAGACCTGGGCCGGTCGCTCCGGAGGCTCCGGAGCCCCGCGCGGCCGCACCTTCCTGGGCGTGGCGCGGCGCCCGTCCCCACCCGGACCAGAGCGCGAACGCGCCATCCGGGAGCGGGCCACGGACCCGCCCGCCGCTCTCGGATCGCCCGACACGGCCTGGTCGGCCGGGGACGGTCCGGCACGGCCCCCGCTGCTCCCGGGACCGGGTTTCCGGGACGAGGCGCCCCCGGGCCCCGCGGCGTCCCCGACCTCGGAACCGGCCACCGACACCGCACCCGAGATCCACCCCTCCCCGACCTCCGAACCCCCGGCCCCCGCACACTCGCCCGAACCCCCGGCCCCCGCGCCCCGGTCCGACTCCGCCACCCCACCCCCGCCGCGCGCCCCGCTCACCGCTCCCTCCGAGACCCGGGCCCCGGAGGAGGCGCCGCCCCTCGGCGTCCGGACGGTCGGCGACCACGGCACCGACGACTACGCCGCCGAGACCGAACCGGAACCCGACGAGGACGTCGACGCCCCCGAGGACAACTGGCCCACCCAGTACGTGGACCTCCCCCTCTCCCGGCTGGAACGGTGGCACGCCAAACGCGGCCCCGAGGGCGCCCGGGTCGACATCGTGGACGCCCGCGCCGCCGTCCGCGCCGAACGCGCCGAACTCCAGCGCGTCCGCGACGAACGCGACCGCTACCACACCGAGGTGCAGGACCTGCGTAGGGAGATCGTCCGGCTGGACCAGTCCTGGATCGACACCGAACCCCTCGACGAGGCACCCGCCCCGAGGCGACGCTGGCCGCTGGTCCTGCTCGCCCTGGCCCTGCTCGCCCTCGCCCTCGTCGCGGGTCTCGAGGTCGGCTCCGCGACCGGCAGCGGCGTCCTCGGCCTCCTTGCCCTCACGGACTGAACCGCGCGCGGCTTGCGCGCCGTGTGACGGGCGGCACCCATCGGACACGCCTAACCTGGAAGGATGACCGACACAGCCCCGGCCCCCGCCGCACTCCCGCAACCGCTCTGGGACGCGGTCCGCGACCTCGACCTGCCCCAGCGGCACCGTCGGGACCTGACCGCCTTCCCCGAGGAGGCCGGAGAGATCCTCCTCGAAGCGGTCGACGTCCTGCGCGAGCGCGACCTCCCCGCCGCGCGCACGCTCGCCGAGGCGCTGCGGGCGCACGCCCCCGGAGCCGGACACCGCCAGTTCGCCACCCACCAGATCGCCGCGATGCTGCGGGCGCAGGGCCGGGCCGAGGAGGCGGACACCCTCCTCGGTGAGCTCCTCGGCCCCGGACTGGAACGGGGCGTGGCCGTGCTCCTCGCCGAGGACCTCGCCGCACGGGGCGACTACGAGAGGGCCCTGCACTGCTACAACGTGGTCTGCCGGGGCATGCTCGCCCAGCCGCCGGAGACCGTCGCCGAGCTCAACCGCCTGGGCCTGATGCCGCTGATCGGCCGCGCGCGCATGCGCGAGGAACTCGGCATGGCCCCGGACGCCCACGACCTCGCGACCCGCTCCACCGACGCCTACCTGCCCCCGCTGGAGGCCCACGGCGACCTCCGGGCCGCTCCGCCCCGACCGGAGGCCGCCGGAGCCCCCACGGGACCCGGTCGGCGCGCCACCCCGCCGCCGCCCGGACGCAACGAACCCTGCTCCTGCGGTTCCGGCCGCAAGTCCAAGAAGTGCTGCGCGTCCCCCCTGGCTCGCTGACCAGTCACGAACCAGAGTGAACCCACCAGAACCGGATGCCTTCTCCGGGAGTCACATCCCGCGTCGGTACGCGCTCGGCGTGCCGGGAGAAGAGGTAGCGGTTCGTGTTCGGAATCCTGCGGCCCTGTCGGCACACCCTGTCCGAGGACCTGGCACGGGAGTGGATGTCCCACATGTGCGGGCTGTGCCTGGCCCTTCGTGACGACCACGGCCAGGCCTCCAGGGTCGCCACCAACTACGACGGCCTGGTCGTGTCGGTCCTGACCGCCGCCCAGTCCGCCGACCAGGCGGGCACACGCCTGGCCGGGCGCTGTCTCCTGCGCGGTATGCGCGGGGCGACGGTGGCGGACGGATCAGGCGCGCACCTGGCCGCCGCGGTCTCCCTCATGCTGGCCTCGGCCAAGATCAGCGACCACATCGAGGACGGCGATGGCGCCTACGCCCGACCCGGGGTACGCGCCGTCGCCGGACGTGTGGCCGCGCGCTGGCGGAAGGGGGCTCGGGAAGCCGGGAGCGGGCTGGGTTTCGAAGGTGGCGCCCTGACCGCAGTGGTGGACCGCCAGCGCGCGGCCGAACGCGCGGCGGGGGAGGGCACCGACGTACTGACCGTGACCCGGCCGACCGAGGAGGCGACGGGCGAGGCCTTCGCGCACACCGCCGTCCTGGCCGGGCTTCCCGGGAACGCCGCCCCGCTCCGGGAGGCGGGGCGTCTGTTCGGCCGTGTCGCGCACCTCCTGGACGCGGTCGAGGACCGGGAGGAGGACCTGGCCAACGGCTCCTGGAACCCGCTCACCGTCACCGGCACCCCGGTGGGCCGGGCACGGGAACTCTGCGACGACGCCGTCCTCGGTGTGGACCTCGCCCTCGGCGAGGTCGAGTTCACCGACGACCGCCTGGTCCGCGTCCTCCTCGTCCAGGAACTGCGCCGCGCCGTCACCCGCACCTTCGCCCACGGCGGCCACCCGGGCCACGGTGGGGACCCGGGAAACGGTCCGTACCCCGGTCACCAGCCGCACCCTGGTCATGTCGGGCACCCGGGTCACGGCGGCCACCCGGGCCACCCGGGTCACGGCGGGTACCCCGGTAACCCGGGCCACGGTCCGCACTCGGGGCACGGGGGACCCAGCGGCCATCCCGGTCACGGCGACCACGTCGACTACCCCGGTGACGGTGGGAACGGCGATCACCACGGTCACGGAGGGCACTCCGGTCACGGCGGAGAGGGCTCGAAGCGCCCCGGCAAGGGCGGCTGTTGCGGCGCCTGCTCCTGCGACACCCCCGGGTTCCGGGAGCCACAGCGCGGCCGGGGCCTCCTGGCCGGCTGCGCCGCGGCGCTCTTCATGTGCTGCACCTGCCAGTTCTGCTGCCGTGACCCGCACCCCGGCCCGTGGTCGGGCGAGCCCCGGGACTCCTGGTGCGAGGCCTGCGCCTGCGTGTCCGACACCTGCGGCACCTGCTGCCAGGCGTGCGACTGCTGCAGCAACTGCTCCTGCTGCGAGAACTGCGACTGCTGCGACTGCGGCTGACCCGCCGCCTCCCCCGCCGCCCCGCGTTCCCAGCGGGCGGCGGGGGAGGCACCGCTGTGGCCGGAGTCGGCCAAGCCCGGATACCGGAGAGCGCCCGGCGCGAGAATCCGAGGGCCGGTCACAGCGAAGAACAGGACTGTCCCCCATGCCCAGACACGGATTCGGTAGCCTGCTCACCGACGAGCAGTGGAGCGAGCTCGTTTCCACGGCCCATCGCCGCTCGTACGGCGCCGGCGAGGCCCTGCTGAACCAGGGGGCTCACGGGCTGGGCGTGCACCTGGTCCTCAGCGGCCGGGTCCGGGTGGTCTCCCTGTACCCGGACGGCACCTCCGCCCCGCTCGCCTACCGCACGCGCGGAGAGATCCTCGGAGAGTCCGTTCTGGCGGGCGGCGGCCGCGCGTGCAACGCCACGGTGACGGCCCTGGCCGAGAGCCGCACGGTCTACCTGTCCGCCGAACGCTTCCAGACCAGGCTCAGGGAACTCGACCTCGTGTCCGTGCTGTGGCAGAGCGTCCTCAACCGTCAGGACGAGAGCGACCAGGTACGCGTCCAACTCGCCCGGCTGCCCGCCGAACGGCGCCTCCCCGCGGCCCTGGTCCATCTGGCCGCGATGCTCGGCGAGCCGGCTCCGGCCGCCCTCACCGACGGGCCCGAGCGTCCCGGCCCGGGCAGAATCCTGCGCATCCCCCTGCCCCAGGAAGAGGTCGGCGGTTTCACCGGACTCTCCCGGACCTCCGTGTACAAGGCCTACAACCAGCTCAGGGAGCTCGGGCTCATCCGCACCGGACGCCAGTTCGTGGCCGTCGTCGACCTGGACCGCCTGGAGGCCCTGGCGTTCGGTGAGGACCGCGGTCCGGGTGCCGTACGCCACTGATCCGCCGTTCTGTTCAGAAGTGAACGGAACGTCCTCCGCCTGCCAGGAATGCTGTCTCCGGACGGTGCGGCCGACGCCGCGCACGCCCACGCCCCCTGCCCCCCAGCGCACGCGCGCCGAAGGAGTACCCGCATGGAACTGGACCTGCCCGAACGCGGCAAGAGCTCGCCCCTGCCGCCCTACCGGGGAGTGCTGGCCGTCGACATGGAGAACTTCAGCCGCACCAGCGGGCGCGACCAGCAGGTGATCGGCGCGCTCATCCCGAACCTGCTGGAGAACGCCCTGAGCCGCTCCGACCTCGCCCACGTGTGGCGGGACCGGCGGTTCGCCCGCCACGGGGGAGACGGCTACGTGTTCGGTACCGAACCGGAACACCTGCCCTACCTGGTCAGCCCCTTCCTGGACAACCTCCAGGAGAAGCTGGAGGAGATCCAGCCCCACCTGGCCCACCTCGACCGGGGCCTGCGCATGCGCCTGCGGGTGAGCATCGACGTCGGCCCCCTGCCGGACCTCGGCGAGGGCAGCCCCGTCAACGCCATGGGCGAGGCCATGATCAGCACCCACCGCCTGCTGGACGCCGAGCCCGTCCGCGAGGAACTGCGGCGCACGGACCCGGACACCACCCTGGTCGCCGTCATCATCTCCCGGCGCGTCTACGAGGACGTGGTCCTCGGCGGCTTCACCCCGATCCGCCCCTCGCGGTGGCGCCAGGTCAACGCCACCGTGGGCGGCAAGAGCTTCCAGGCCGAGGGCTACCTGTACGTCCCCACCCCCTCCTGGGGAACCGACCCGGGTGAGAACGGTGAACGGCGCGCGGAGCGGTCCGGGGACGGGGGCGCCCCCGACAGGGGCACCGGGGGCGCCGCCGAGCCCGGCCCCGAGGAGGCGCCCGCCGCGCCGAACGGACCCCGGACCGTGCAGCGGATCGACACCAACCACGGGCAGGCCGTGCAGCTCGGTTCCAACCACGGCGACATCAACCTCGGGGGGCTGCGTCGTGACCGCTGAGGAACTGCCGCGCACCGCGGGCGGGTGGCACGGCGACCGGCCGGGGACGCCTGGGCACCACGACACCGCCACGGACCCCCGTGGCGGTACCGGAAGGGCGGGGGAGCGGGACGGAGTTCCCCCGCCCCCTCCCGGTACCCACGAGAACCGGGTCGACGAGAACCACGGGCAGGCGGTCAACGTCGGCGTCCTCAACGGTGACGTCAACCTCCACGAACGCCCCGACTACCGGGAGTTCCTCGGGGAGGTCGCCACCCGGAGGCTGCGCCACGCGGCCGGACTCGGAGCGGACCGGATTCGCGAGGTACGGCTCACCTTCCGGCCCGCCGACCCGGAGGCGTTCGAGCGCTTCGTCACCGACCTCGAAGCCCACGGTCTGGGGCTGATCACCGGCGAACCGGGAAGCGGCCGCACCCACACCGCCATCCGCGCCCTGGCCGGACCCGACCCCGACGCCTTCCGGAGGGGCCTCACCCCACAGCAGGAGTCGGAGAGCAGCGTCGACGAGATCGTCGTGGACCCCGACTCCCCCGACGCGGGGCTGGCCGGGATCACCCTCGACTCCGATCGCCCGCGCCTTCTCGACCTCACGGTCCTGCCCGCCCCCGACGCCTCCCAGCGTGCCGCCGTGCGGACCCTGATGACACAGGTCCGCACGAACGGGGCCCGTCTGGTGGTGGTCGCCCGCCCGGGCGTCTGGGAGAACGAACTCGTCGCCCGCCGCGCCCGCCTGCGCCTGACCGCTCAGCCCCACCCCGAGGACGTCTTCGCGGCGGCGATGCGCCGACTGCACGGCGCGGACCCCCACACCGCCCTGTGGACGTCGGACGACCGGGTGCGCGGGCTCCTCGCCGAGGGCGGAGCGGCCCGCGCGGTCCGGTTCGTCCGCGAGGTGGACCACACGCGTCCGCCGTACGGGCCCTCCGGAGAGGAGGACCACCAGGCCTGGCTGGAGCGGGCCCTCAAGTCCTTCACCGAGGCGGGAGAACCGTTGCCCGGGTGGCGCCAGGAGCCGGGGAGCGACGGAGAGGGACAGCGGACGGAGTACACCCGGGCCCTCATCCAGACCGTCGCCCTTCTGGAAGGGGCCTCCGCCGCCGTCATCGCCGAGCGGACCCGCGCCCTCGCCGACAGCTGGGGTGTGGCGCCCCGGCACGCCACCCCCGTGTCAGGAGAGGGGTTCAGCGGACTCCTGGAGGAGATCGGCGCCCACCTGGACGGGGACCACGTCCGGTTCGACAGGGGCGACCACGCCAGGGACGCCCTGGACCACCTGTGGCGCGAGCACCCCGAGGCCCGATCCTCCTACCAGCGCTGGGCCGACGAGGCCGTCGCACACCTGCCCAGGCACGGGCGGATTCGGGTCGCCGACCGCTGGCTGGACCTGGCCAGGCGGCACCGGGACGCCTCCCCCGTCCTGTCCCTCCTGTACCACTGGGGGCTGCGCGACGGTCTGACCTGGGCCGCCGTGCCCGTGGTGGCCGAGGCCGCGGTCTCCGCCGAGCTCGGTCCCGAGATCAGGTCCCACCTCTACCGGATCGCCACCACCGACCAGCCGACCTCGCGCCACGTCATGGTGCTGGAGGCCTGCCGTGTCTACGGCAGGCTCCAACCGACCACCGCCCTCACCCGGCTCCGCCACATCGCGGACCGGCTCGCCGGCCGGTGGACGGAGAACCTGGACCGGGCCCTGGTCGAGATCACGGCCGAACGCGGCAACCTCCCCGTGGTGCTGGAGGCGATGCCGGACTGGCTGGCCGCCGAACCACGGGCCAGCGCCGCCGCCACGAGGTTCCTCACCTCCCTCCTGGGCGGCGAGACGGCGTTGGACCTGCCGCGAGCGCTCGAACGCGGACACCTGGAGGCGACCACCGCCTCCCGGGTGTGGGTGGCGCTCCACCGCCACCTGCCCGGCCCCGACAACACCGACCTGGGCCATCTCCTCTGGACCTGGGTGGACGCCCTGGCCGGGGGCCCCAGATCCAGCAGGACCGTCGAGAGCCTGTCCGGCGCGGCGCGGGCCGAACCCGCGTTCGCGGAGGACCTCGCCCGGTGCGTGCGCAGATGGACGGTCTCCCACACACGCGCGTCCGTCGCCGTGGACAAACTGCGCCGCTCCCTGACCCAGAACGACGAGAGGTGATCCGGACATGTGGACACGACTGACCGAGGGGCTGCCGACCCCGCAGTGGAGCACACGCGAATCCGGACCCAGGCCCGTTCAGCACACGCTCACCTTCACGGCCCGGCTGCCCAGTGCCAGCGACGGGCTCCGGTTCGAGGCCGCCTTCACCCTCCAGGCCGGGCTGACCCTGCCCGACGAGCTCGGCCGCAACCGCGTCATGGAGAGCATGAAGTGCGAGGTGCTGGAGGTCGCCCACCGGACCACCGACACCTACGCCCTGGGCGACCACGGACTCGCCGAGGCCGCCCTCTTCCGCGCCCTGAACGGGCCGGGCGGCTACCCGGAGGCCGGGGTACACGAGACGTCCGTGCGCGCCGTGCTGAAGGTCCACGAGGAGGACGTCGCGTTGGAACGCCAGCGCGAACGCGTCGGCCAGCGGGCCCAGCTCGCCCGCGCCGAGCACAGGGCCCGCATGGACCGCGTCCGGGAACTGGTCACCGAGGTCTTCACGGACCCGCTGACCGCGCGCATGTGGTGGTTCGAGCAGAACCAGGACCGGTGGAGCGAGATCAGGGGCGCGGGCGAGGCCCTGGACCTGCTGGTGGACCAGTGCGCCCGCCGTGACGGGACCGGCAGCGTCGAGGCGGACACGCCCGCGGAGGAGACGGCGGCCGAGGGGAACGGGGACGCGCCCGCCGACCCCATCCTGGCGGCCTTCCTGTCAGGGGTGACCGACCAGCAGCGGGAAGCCCTGCTCATCCGCCTGACCGACATCCTGGACGCCTACAGCCGCCCCGACCTCATCCGACAACTCCAACAGAGTTGGTCGCAAGGGTGACCCCCGGGGGCGGCACCTCCGGTCCGGCCATCGTGTGCGCCGGGTGCGGACGCACCGTGACCGCGGGTTGCGCCCGCACGGAGAACCCGATCGAGGCGATGCCCAGACCGGGTTCTTCGTGCTCCACTCCTCTTCGCTCAGAACGATCCGACGACGGAGACCAGGCTCACGAGCGCGATGACCACGAAGACCGGGATGACCAGGGTCACGACACCGAGGTCCTTGTAGGACTGGCGGTGGGTGAGCCCGCAGACGATGAGCAGGGTGACCACGGCACCGGAGTGCGGCAGCGTGTCGAGACCGCCCGCCGCCATGGCGGTGAGCCGGTGCATCGCCTCCATGCTGACGCCCTCCTGCTCGGCCATGGTCCGCAGGTCGTCGCCGAGGGCGTTGAGCGCGATCGTCATACCGCCCGAGGAGGAACCGGTGAGACCGGCGGTGATGGACACGGAGAGGACCGAGGTCCACAGAGCGCTCACACCGAGACCGAAGACGGAGTCGCGGACGACGGCGAAGGCGGCGACCGAGGCGACCACCGCGCCGTAACCCACCTCGGAGGCGGTGCTGAAGATCGGCAGCATGGACCGCTTGGCCCCGTCGACGCATCCGGTCCACACCGTGGCGAGCTGGCGGACGTTGAGGGCGACCAGGACGAGGATCGCCGCGATGATCCCGAGCAACACGGCCCACAGCCCGAGGCGCTGCTCGATGGTGATCCCGCCGAACTTCTCGTCCGCCAGGTAGGACCAGTCGAGTGCCGGAAAGATGATCAGGGTGCACGCGAAGTTCACCGCGAACACCGTGAGCAGCGGCAGGAACGGAACGAGGCGGTTCGGCGGTTCGAGCGTGGTGACCTGGTGTCCGGCGCCGTCGTCGGAGGCACCGCCGACCGCACGCGCGCTCTCGGGACTGTCGAAGCTCTCACCCTTGCGGATCAGCGCGGTGCGCCGGTATTCGAGCCACAGCAGGCCGAGACCGAAGATGAGGGCACCACCCAGCAGCCCGGTCCCGGCACCGGCGAACGAACCGGTGCCGAAGAATTGTCCCGGAATGATGTTCTGCAACTGCGGGCTGCCGGGCAGCGCGGTCATCGTGAAGGTGAAGATGCCGAGCGCGATGGTCGCGGGGATGAGGCGTCGGGGGATGTCGGCGACCCGGAAGAGCTCGCGCGCCAGCGGGTACATCACGAAGGCCACGACGAAGAGGCTGACGCCCCCGTAGGTCATGAGGGCCGAGGTGACGATCGTCGCCGCGATCGCGCTCCGGGACCCCACCAGCCGCGTCACGGTGCGGGCGATGCTCTCCGCGTAACCGGTGACGGTCATCAGGACACCGAAGATCGCACCGAACAGGAACACCGGGAACCAGCTGCCGACGAAACCGGCCATCGCCGGCATGAAGATCTCGGTGTAGGAGGCCAGGATCGGTGCCCCGGAGAAGACCACCGCGACCGCCGAGGCGAGAGGGGCGGCGAGGATGACGGGGACGCCGCGGTAGGCGAGGGTGATGAGCAGGAGCAGGGACGTGACGATGCCTATGATTCCCAGTGCCATGGGACTCCTCGGGGGGTTGGGGCAACCAGTGCCGAATTCTCACCGGGAGACGAGGGTGTCTCCAAGGGCTGGGCGCGGTCGTCCGGTGGCTGGGGGACGTCCCGCGTCGGTGGGGTCGTTACCGCTGGTCGGGCGGTCGATCACGTCGGTCATCCTCGTGCCGAAGCGACGGTCGGGGAAATGGTGAACAGTGAGGTAAACCACGCGAAGCTGTAGGGGGTTCGGGGGTTGAATCCGCGTTGGGGTTTGTGGTATTTGGCGCGAGTTCGCACCGTTCCCACCCTCGCCGGGCACGGTGACGGGGGAGCCGTGTTCTCCGCCTGCCGCCCCAGGCGGTGTACGCGACCTGTGCGAGGGCGTCGCCCGTGCGTGCTCGCGCAACGCACCAGTGCCGCTCGCCGCCGGCTCGACCACCCGGTTAGAGGCGACTCTCCGGTGTACGGTTGCCCCAGCGGGCCGAGGGGCGCGCTGCTCTTTCCATACCCTCTGCGCCCATGCCCGCGTTCAGCTCAAAGGCTCGGTTGGCGCGTTCCTGTCGGCGGTACGTGGTCGACTTCGACCGGCTCGGCGACAACCGCCCGTTGCTGAGGCCCGACCGCGATGCGGCCGGGCCTATCGCTCGCGGGCACCGCCCGGACAGGAGCGTGTCCGCGTGCTTGGACCCGGTCACGGCGTGCCGTTCCATCGTCCGGTTCGAGCAGCGGACGGATTCCGATGTCAGAGCCGTGGCTCTCGCCGAAGGCCCTGTGGAACATGGCTCGCGTGGTTTCTCGGGTGTTGGGGTGCTGATCCGATGGCAGGCGGCGGGTTCTCGTGCCACGGTGAGCGGTCTCAACCACGGTGGTTCAGGAACAGTGGCTGCAACGTTGGGTCGCTACGCTCCTGGTGTCACCGTCTGTCGCGTGCAACGGGTTCTCCGGGCTGATCCGTAGCCACTGTTCCGTCGTGGCTCCCCGGACCCACCCCCCCTCGTCCTGGCCGGAGTGGATTCTGGTGTCGTCATTGTGTTGGCAACCGGGCCAGTGTGCTTTTCCGTAGGACTTGATGAGGATGGTGTCGGGAGCGAAGGGCGAATTGTCCATGAAGCCACGATGGCACAGTTCCATGGGGTCGGAAAAGCCGTCCGGGTCCGGAGGACATCGGAAAGGGATCAGCTCCCTGGGCCGCTCCTCTTTCCCAAGGTGGTGTGGAACTCCCAGGTCTTTGGTGTAAAGGCGGAACCGGGAGTGGTCCGTGACTGTGGGGAGCATGCGGAATCTCGTGGTCGCGGGGAGGTTGGGAATCCGATTCCTCCCTTGTTCTGGGGGAGATCCGCCGTGTGGATAGCGCTCAGGAATCGCGAAACTCTCCAGGGTAAGGGGTTCGTCCCGGCGCGGATACGAGGAAGTGTCCTCGGTCGGGATACTCGGTACCAGCCTCCGCGGGGGAGGGTGAGGGCGGCTCGTTCCACCCAGAGCCGATTTCTCTTCTCCCGGAGGCTTCGTGCGGCAGTCCCAACACAACAAGCGATGCGAGCAGGCCATCCGTCCCGAGTGTGTCTGTTCCACCTGTGGGGGCAGCAACCACGGATGGTCCGGGCACCTGGACAGGGCGCGAAGAGGGCCGGAGGGAGTCCGTGAGCTGCGGGAACTGGCTGAACAGGAATGGTGGGAACAGCGGCGCCGGTTTCAGGAGAACCGACGCACGGCCCCGACCCGATATCTTCGGCAGGCCGGCGGAGGGGTGGTTGTCGCGGCCCTTGTCGCCTGGCTCGCGGACAACGGCACCACCGTGGACCGGGTTGAAGTGCTCGGGAGGGCCCTGAACCGGGACGTTTTCGGTGACAGGCTGGGGGAGTTCGCCCGGGAACAGGCTGGTGAGGACCCCGGCTTCAGTGACTACGGACGCGCATTGGCGGGCCATTTCTGGTGTGATCTTCTGGCTGAGTTCTCGAACGCCCTCGACCGGGGGGCCGACCTGATGGGTAGGCTTCCGGACGGGGTCAGGGAGGCACTCCTGGACCATCAGGACGCTGCCGAGTGGGGGACGGTTCGTGTCAAGCTGGCGGTAGCGGCCCTGGGATTCCTGTGGAAGAGCTTCCAACTGCTCCTCGGAACGGACCTGCGATCCGCGATCCTTCAGTTGCGTGTCCTCACGGTACTGGTCTGCCCAGATCCAGGCGGTCATCCCCGGGTCGCCCGATGCTGCCTCAGGCCGCTGGCCACAGAGACCCTGCGCGAACACTTCCAGACCGGCCTGGACCCGGAGTGGCTGTGGGGGGATCGACGCTGACAATGGGGTGGCGGAGGGTGGAATCCGGGCCCGGGTGTCAGACTTCCCTGAACACCGCCTCCATGTGCCAGGCGAGTGCGTCCCGGTGCGGGTGGTCGGCCTTCCGTTGGGGAACGGCGATGGTGGTTCCCATCAGGGCGGTGTACTCGTCCGCGGTGTGGGAGTGCCGGTACAGGCTGGGACTGACCTTCACGGTCAGACCCGGGGTGATGGTCAGGTAGCCCGAGTCGAAGAGTTTGTGCACGTCCGCCCGGAGGAGAAGCCCGTTGTCGAGCCGGTGCAGGCCTCCTTCGGCCACCGGGTGGATGTGCGCTGCCTCCAGGGTCGGCTGCACGTCTCGCCCCGTGACCGCGCACCGCCCTCGGTAGGCGTCCAGGAGTGCGAGTTTGAAAGCCTCCTGCCCGTAGCGCTGACGGATCGGACGGATGGGTCCGCGGGTGGGGCCGCCCTGGACCCACGTCTCACCGTCGGCGGAATCCTCACCGGCGGGGACGTCCTGAACGCCGCCGAGCACCCGGTCGGCGATCGGGCCGAAGTACGCGGCGTGCGTCGGCGAGGTGACCTCGTCGTACCCCTTGCCCTGGACCAGGTTGCTCGCGAAGTCGACGGGCGGCGCGAAGGTCTCACCGCCGAAGAACACCGGGTCGCGCAACATCACGCAACCGATCGGTGGGTCCTCGTCGACTCGGATGGCGGGGTTGCCCTCCTTCACTCGGTACTGGTTGAGGGCCTCGCGCAGCTCGCCCAGGCTGCTCCTTCCGTTTCCCTCGCCGAAGGCGGCCCACGCTTCGGAGAGCGGGGCCTGTGTGAAGCCGCTGAAGACGGCGCCACCCACGATGCGGTTGTGCGGGAACCGGGTCTTGAACAGGAAGAGGTCGCCCAGGCCGATACGTCTGAACACCTGGTTGGACGAGGGGCGCCAGAAGTTGATCTCCTTCAGGTGCGGTCTCCGGGCAAGGAAATCGGCCCACGCACGGTCGGTGACTCCCACATATGCCTTCACGGGGACCATGATGCCTCTGAGCGGTTTCGCCTGGCGAGTCGGGTCGACCTGACCGGAAAGGCCTTCTGGGATGCCGTGGCCGTCGTCCTCGCCCCCGTAGCGGGACGTGTGGCCTGATGGCGGCAATGCTCTTCTGCCAGCGATATTCACGGGCCCCTCCTCCGGGCACTTCTCGGGCGCGAACCCGCTGTACTCTCGTGGCCGGTTCCGGTCAGTGGCGGTAAGTCCCTGCCGTACCGCCTGTCCGGCTGGTAGATCTGCGTGGCGGAGTGTCAGCGGGTCGTGACGGAGCGGCCCCATGCCAGGAATCGGGAGAACGCCACGTGGAGCCGAGCGAGCTGGTGGCCAGGATCGCCTTCGACGAGGACGTCACAGCGGAAGAGGCGGAGCAGCACACTCGGGACCTGGTCCTCCTGCTGGAGGACCTGGATGTCGACGACGTCGGAGTGGTGGAGGGTGAGCGTGTTGCGGACACCAGGTCAGCCGATCCTGTTTGGCTCGCGGGGGCAGTGGTGGTGGCCGGCGCGATCCTCAAACCGGTGCTATCCGCTCTGGTGGAGCTTCTCGGGAAGTGGATCGAGCAGAGCGGCCAACGATCGGTGACGGTCGAGTTCGGTGACGCCAAGGTGAGCGTGAAGGGTCGTGTGGCCGCGAAGGACGTCGAGGCCTATGTGCGGGCCCTGAACGAAGGGCGGAAGCCCCAGGCGACGGTCGAGGCCGGTGACTGATTCGTCGGACAGCGATCCTCTTCGGGGTCAACCGCTACGACGATCTGGCCCCGCTCGTTTCGCCGCACGCGGACGTTCACGCCATCGAACGGGTTCTGAAGGCCAACGGGCACTACGACCGGGTCCAGCCCCTGCTGGACCCCACCCGCAACGAGGCCATGGAGGCCCTGGAGACCGCGCTGTCCGAGGGGCAACCCGACGACCTGCTCCTCGTCTCCTTCTCCGGGCACGGGGTCAGGGACAAGCGGGGGCGGCTGCACCTGGCCGTTCGGGACACGAGGCGCAAACGCCTTGAGTCGACGGCGCTGTCCGCGGAGGTTCTCAAACGGTTGTTGGAGGACTCCCGGACGCGCAGCAAGGTGCTGTTGCTGGACTGCTGCCACGGAGGCGCGTTCGCTGACGGGTTCGCGACCCGCTCCGGTGCTGACGAGGAGGCCGAACCACTCGATCTGGAGCGCCAGCTCAGCGACGGGGCGGGGACTTACGTGATCGCGGCCACGGGAGCCCTGGAACTGGCCCGGGAGGGTGACAACAGCGCGGGGGCGTGCCCGTCCCCGTTCAGTGCCTCCGTGGTGCGGGGGTTGGCAGGCGCGGCCACCGACTCCAACGGGGACGGGTGGATTGACGCGGTCGACCTCTACCAGCACGTCCACCGCGAGGTCGACCACGTCGAGGGCCAACGCGTCACCGTCTCCTCCCTGGGAGTGCGCGGTTCCCTGGTCCTGGCCCGCCACACGGGGTCGGCGACCGCGGCAGAACTGCCGAAGGCCTCCGGATCAGCCGGAACGGGAGAAGGGGGGAGTACCGGGGAAGGGCGTCCGGATGCCCCCACCGGAGGAGAGAGCCGCGGCGGGCACCGTGCGGGCGGTGTGTGGGGCTGGGGTCCCTACCTCGACTACCTGCGCGACTGCCTGACGAGGCAGAGCGTGCTACAGCAGCTGCCGGACGCGAACGGCCGGGACGCGGCGGTCTGTGACATGGGCTCGGAGGTGCTCCTGAGCAGGGTGGAGGACCGGTGGCGACTGACCGGTCGGGCCGAGGGCCTGGCCCGGGAGGCGGTCGACGAGGGCCGCCCCCTGCGCTACGGCTATCCGACGGTGCTCTTCGACCCGGTGCGGTCCGAGCGCGGCCGGGGCCGCAAAGCCAAACTCGCCCCGCTGTTCGTGATGGACGTGGAGGTCGAGGAGGAGGACGGTGAGCACTTCCTGGTTCCGGTCGGCGAGCCGGAGCTCAACCGGGAACTGTTGGTCTCGGCCGCCGACCTCGATGAGGGGGACATCGAGGAACTGGTCGCCTGGTTCGAGGCCGACTGGGACGGGGGAGGGGTCTCGGGCCTGGCGGACAAGGCGCGCATGGTCTGCGTCAAGCTGGACCTGACCAGGGTCGACGACCTGGTCGCCGGGGAGCTGCGCTCGTCGTGGGACGTGCGGCACGGTGCCCGCAGGGGCGCCCAGAACGTCGCCGTCCTCTATCGGGGTGACCCCGCTGGAGCCGCCGTCAAACAGCTGCTCGGTGATCTGGACCGGAGCGGTGGCGGCATCCGCCTCGAGAAGATCGACGGGACGGCGCTCGGGGCCCTGTCCGGCGCCCCTCCGGCCGTGAGTGGAGCGCGACCGGTGCCGTCTGTCGTGACCGGACGCAGCAACACCGCGCAGGAGGAGATCCTCGCCTCGGCCATGCGCCAGGTACTGACCGTGGCCACCGGCGCTCCCGGAACCGGGAAGAGCGAACTCATCACCTCCGTGGTCACCACGGCCGTCGCGGCGGGGCAGTCGGTCCTGGTCGCCTCCACGAACAACACGGCCGTGGACGAGGTGGTCACGAGGGTGAACAAGCTCGGACCGGAGGCGGACCTCATGGTGCGCACCGGTAACCAGGAACAGCGTGCGCGTGAGGCCGAGATCCTCAACGCTCTGCTGGGCGCGGAGTGGGGTGCGGCGGACGCAGCCACCGCGCGCGCCAGCCTGGCGGTTCATCAGAGAGGGTTGGACGCGGGTCGTGACGAGCTGGCGGAGGCGGAGCGGACCGAGCGGCGGCTGGCGCTCCTGGCAGAGGCCCGCAACCGGCTGCGGCGCGGCCTGCCGACGGCGGTCGCCGCGTCCGCCTTCGAGAGCCCGCGGGACCGGAGCCGCTGGACCCGCAGGGTGGAGGCGGCGCTGGAGTCACGCTGGGCGGGCTGGTGGCACCGGTGGTTGACGTGTCGTGGGCTTGGTGTCTCGGGCACGGACCAGGAACTGTCCGGCATCCTGGCCTACCTGACCACGGAGAACGAGTGGTGGGAGCTGCGCGAGCGGTCGGAGCGGGGGCCGAGTCCCGAGCAGACCGTCGACAGGATGCGCGATCTGCGCGAGGAACGGCGCGAAGCCAGCACCGAGTACCTGCTGGGTCGGGTCGCGGACTCGCTGCGGCGGGGGAGGGCCGTCATCGAGGGGCGACTGCGTAATCTCGCCTCGGGCCAGAACGGGTGGAAGGGCATGAAGGCGCTGGTGCGCACCGTGCCCGCCTGGGCCACCACGTCCCGGTCGGTGCGCGGGGTCTTCCCGCCCGAACCCGGGCTGTTCGACCTGGTGGTGATCGACGAGGCCAGCCAGTGCACGGTCGCTGACCTGATCCCGCTGCTCTACCGGTCGCGACGGGCCCTGGTGATCGGCGATCCCTTCCAGCTGCAACCGGTCAACCCCATGACCGCGCAGGACGACCGACGGATCCTCTCCGTCCACGGGTTGCCCGCCGTGGAGACGGAGGAACGGTCGCTCTCCTTCGGTGGGTCCTCCGCGTACCACGCGGCGGCGTCCGCGCTGGTCGGGGGTGGTGGCGAGGTGCTGTGGCTGGACGAGCACTACCGGTGTCACCCGGACATCGTCGCGCCGGTGAACCGGCGCTTCTACGGCGATCGCCTGGCGGTACGCACCAACAGCGCCGCACTCGTCGCGGCGGGGGACCCCGCCGTGCAGTGGATCGACGTGCGCGGTGCCTGCGAACGTCCCGGGGGACGCTCCTGTCTCAACCGGGAGGAGGCGGAATCGGTGCTCGACCTGCTCCGCAAACTGTGGCGTTCCCTGACCCCGGAGGCGAGCATCGGTGTGGTGTCGCCCTTCGCCCCGCAGGTGCGCCTCATCGAGGAGAAACTCGGGGCCGGGGCCGCCGACCGCATCCGTGTGGGCACGGCTCACCGGTTCCAGGGCGGCGAGCGCGACGTCGTCGTGATCTCCCCGACGGCGGCGACCGGTGTGCACCGGAGCAGCGGGAACTGGGCGCGCCAGCAGCAGAACCTGTGGAACGTCGCGGTCACCCGCGCCCGCTCGCGCCTGTACGTGGTGGGCGACCGTGAGTACTGGGCCGAACAGGGCGGACTGTTGGGGGACCTCGCGGCGCAGGGGGAGGATTCGAGCGTCGGCGCGCTCGACGAGGCGGGCAGCCTTCTGTTCGAGGCGCTCACCGCGTGCGGAAGGGGCCCGAGGGTCGGTCACCGAGCCGAGGGGTACTCCTGTGACCTGCTGGTGCCGGGGCACACGGACACGGCCGTCATCGTCGACCGCGCCGGTGTCGGTTCCACGGCCGCTCCGGCTCCGGGGCGGACACTCCAGCGGGTCCTGGACGGGGCGGCCCTGTTCGAGGAGGTCTCCGGGGCCCGCACGGTGCGCGTTCCCGCCTGGCGCTGTCTCGCCGAACCCGAGACGGTGGCCGAGGAACTCATCGTGGGTTGAGCGAGCCGGTGCCGCGGAGGAACGCCGTGGCGCCACCCGTCCCGACCCCGCCGGTGGGCGCGGAGCCTGCTCGGTCCCCACGGTTCCGGTCGGGCCGTCCGGGTATGGCCGGGACACGCGTGGGTGAGGGCTTGCCCGCCCCGGCCCGATGGGTCATGGTCGGGTGCGCGGGGACAACCCCCAGGTCAGGGTGGGTTGCGGGCCTCGACACCGGAGGTGGGTCCCATGGGTGACGACAGGCCGTTGTGGTTGTTCGGCGACCAGCTCGGCGGGCACTTTCACGGGACCCCGCGCAACCGGGGCCGCCCGATCCTGTTGATCGAGTCCGAGCTGGCCCTGCGCCGCCGCCCCTACCACCGGCAGAAGCTGCACCTGGTCCTGGCGGCCATGCGGCGATTGGCGGCGGACCTGGGGGAGCGGGTCACCTACGTCCGGGCGCCGACCTACCGGGAGGGGCTGCGCCGGTTCGGCCGTGTGGTCGACGTGCACGAACCGGGTTCGCACGCGGCGGCGGCGCTGGTCGAGCGCCTGCGCGAAGCGGGCCTGGTCGGCGAGGTGTTGGCCACTCCGGGCTTCGCGCTCTCCAGGGCGGCGTTCGCCGCGTGGGTGGAGGGACGGTCGGGCCTGCGGATGGAGGACTTCTACCGGGACCAGCGCCGCAGGTTCGACGTCCTGCTGGAACCCGACGGCGGGCCGGTCGGGGGACGATGGAACTTCGACACGCGCAACCGCGAGGGGCCGCCCCGTGGGGCGGACTCGCTCGGAGTGCCCGCCCCCTACCGCCCTCGGGAGGACGCGGTCGACGCGGGGGTTCGGCGGGACCTGGACGCGCTGTGCGGGGAGGCCGGAAGCAAGGTGGTGGGCAGGGACGGCCCACGCCTGTTCGCGGTGGGCCGAGCCGAGGCGGGGCGGGCGCTGCGCCGGTTCCTCGACGAGCGGTTGCCGACTTTCGGCACGCACCAGGACGCCATGTTGGAGGACGACTGGAGCATGTCACACTCGCTCCTGTCGGTGCCGCTCAACCTGGGGCTGCTGGACCCGCTCCGGGTGGTCGAGGCCGCCGAGCGCCGGTACCGGGAGGGCCGGGCCCCGCTCGCGTCGGTCGAGGGTTTCGTCCGGCAGGTGCTGGGCTGGCGGGAGTGGACCTGGCACCTGTACTGGCACCTGGGGCCGGAGTACACGCGGTCCAACCACTTCGGTGCGCGCGAGGAGCTGCCCGGGTGGTGGCGCGCGCTCGACCCGGAGGGGATCGAGGCCCGGTGTCTGCGGAAGACCCTGGCGGGAGTGCGCGACCGGGGGTACGCCCACCACATCGAGCGGTTGATGGTCCTCGGTAGTCACGCCCTACAGAGGGGTTACCGGCCGGACGCGTTGAGCTCGTGGTTCGCGACCTCGTTCGTCGACGGGTTCCCCTGGGTGATGACGACCAACGTGACCGGGATGAGCCAGTACGCGGACGGCGGGCGGGTGGCCACCAAGCCCTACACCTCGGGTGGCGCCTACATCCACCGTATGAGTGACCACTGCGGCGGCTGTCCGTTCGACCCCCGCGTGCGGGTGGGGCCGCGGGCCTGCCCGTTCACAGCGGGGTACTGGACGTGGATGAGGCGCAACGAGGACGCCCTGGCCGCCAACCACCGGATGGCGCGGCCCCTCGCGTCGATGCGTCGCCTGCCGGACCTCGAAGCGCTCGTCGAGCAGGAACGTCTGCGGGAGGAGGGGCCCGGAGGGTGACGGGTCGGCCGAACACCGGCGGGAGAATGGTCGTTTTGCGACTTTGGCGTTTTTCTCTACCTGACCGAAAAGCGAGGAGTTCGGTGGCCATGGGCGCGTGTGTCGCACGGTGGGAGAGGACGCTTATGAGGGGTTTGTAGGTGATAATTCCACTCTGGTCCGATTCCGGGTCGGTGTGTGGTCTGGTTGATGTCTTTGCTGATCATCACGGTGGTGGCGCGTTCGCCGCGGCCGCTTTGGGTTGTAGGTCCGATGTGCGTATCGGTGTTTCCCGGATGGGGCTTCTTGTGTCTGAAAATGAGATTCCTGAGATTTCGCGGTGGTGTTCCTCGTAAGGTGGGCCGCGGTTTGTGGGGGGCGGTTCGGGAGTGCTCGTATTCGCGCACGTCCCGGCGGTTTCGCGTCCCCTTCGCCCTCTCAGTCCGTGCACGGTGGCCCCACCGCCGCACGGGTACACGCGACCACCATGAGGAGAGACACCTCCGATGTCGATCGACTCAGCCCCCGAGGTTCGGACCAGCGAACAGCAGAGCCTGGCGACCGCGGCCGCGCGGAACCTGGCCACCACCACCAAGTCCGCGCCGCAGATGCAGGGCAAGAGCTCCCGCTGGCTGCTCAAGACGCTCCCCTGGGTCCAGACCGACGGCGGCGCCTACCGGGTGAACCGCCGTCTGAGCTACACCATCGGCGACGGCCGGATCGACTTCGAGCAGACCGGCTCCCAGGTCCGCGTGATCCCGCGCGAGCTCGGGGAGCTGGCCGTACTGCGCGGCTACGACGACATCGAGGTCCTGGAGGCGCTGGCCGGGCGCTTCACACAGCGCGAGTTCGCGCCGGGGGAGGTCCTCGCGCAGGAGGGCACTCCCGCCGACCGGCTGTTCCTGCTGGCGCACGGCCGCGTGCACCAGACCAGCGACGGCGCCTATGGGGAGACCAACCGCCTCGGGGTCCTGGCCGACGGCGACAACGTCGGTGAGCGCTACCTGCTGGACACCGACCCCGTCTGGGACTACACCGTCAAGGCGGCCACGGCGGGCACCCTGCTGGAGCTGCCGCGCCGCGAGTTCATCGCCCTCCTGGACGACTCGCCCAGCCTCCAGGCCCAGGTCCAGGCGTTCCTGTCGGTCCCCGGACGCGGCCAGAACAAGTACGGCGAGGCCGAGATCGCGCTCTCCTCCGGGCACTCCGGCGAGATCGAACTCCCGGGCACCTTCGTCGACTACGAGCTCAAGCCCCGTGAGTACGAGCTGAGCGTGGCCCAGACCGTGCTGCGCGTCCACACACGGGTCGCCGACCTCTACAACAAGCCGATGAACCAGACCGAGCAGCAGCTGCGGCTGACCATCGAGGCCCTGCGGGAGCGGCAGGAGTTCGAACTGGTCAACAACCGCGAGTTCGGTCTGCTGCACAACGCGGACTTCCGGCAGCGCATCCAGACCCACTCGGGCCCGCCCACCCCGGACGACCTCGACGACCTGGTGAGCATGCGGCGCAACACCCAGTTCATGTTCGCCCACCCCCGGGCCATCGCGGCCTTCGGTAAGGAGTGCAACAAGCTGGGCCTCAACATCGGCACCGTGGAGGTCGGCGGCCACCACCTGCCCGCGTGGCGGGGGGTGCCGATCCTGCCCTGCGGCAAGATCCCGATCTCCGACCACCAGACCTCCTCGATCATCGCCGTGCGTACCGGCGAGGACAACGAGGGCGTCATCGGACTGCACCAGACCGGTCTGCCCGACGAGGTCGAGCCCGGCCTCAACGCCCGGTTCATGGGCATCGACGACAAGGCGCTCATCTCCTACCTGGTGAGCACCTACTACTCCGCGGCCGTGCTGGTCCCGGACGCCCTGGGTGTCCTGGAGAACGTCGAGGTCCGACCCCGTGCCTGAACGACCGGCCCCGACAGGGAAGGAGGACTGAGTGTCACTGCTGTCCCGGATGTCCTCGACCAGCGCCGGACACGCGACGGCGGAACTGGTGCGGTCGCTGCTGCGCGACCCGCAACGACCGGGGAGCCCCGACCTGCTCGCACCGGCGGCTCCGCCGCGTTCGGTGGGCGGGTTCGTCCTCCCCGGCGGTCCCACGGGCCTGGGCACGTCGGCCGCCCGTGTCCTGCTGCCCGAACGCCCGCCCGTGTCCGAGCCGAGGGGCGCGGGGACCGCCACCCTGGTCCCGCCCGCGCCCGCGGGCCCCAGCCTCCCGAAGGGCGACGGCGGCTCACCGGTTCCGGTGCTGTACTGCCCGCCCGCGGTCCGTGACGACCCGGCGCTCGGGGAGGAGGTCAACGACCGGCTGGTCGAGTGGGCCGAGGAGGTCGGGGTCTATCCCGGTCAGCTCGACCGGGTGCGGGCCTGCGACTTCGGCCGTCTCATCATGCTCGCCCACCCGGAGTCGGACGACCCCGAACGGCTGCTGGCCGCGGCCAAGTGCGCGCTGTCGGAGTGGTCGGTGGACGACCACTACATGGACGGCGAGGTCGAGGAGGCCCGCCCCGAGCTGGTCGGGCAGCGGTTGGCGATCGCCCACTCGGTGATCGACCAGGCGCACCTGCCCCTGCGGTACGCCCCACAACTGGAGGAGGTCGTGCGGGCCGACCCGGTCGCGGTGGCGCTGCGCGCCGCGCTGGACAACCTGTCCGAGTACGCCTCCGCGGCGCAGGTCAGGCGGCTCCGGCACGAGCTGGCCATCATGTTCGTCGCCTACAACCAGGAGGCGGTCTGGGCGGCGACCGACCAGCGACCCCCGGTGTGGGAGTTCCTCATGCACCGGCACGAGAACAGTTTCGTGCCCTGCATGGTGCTCATCGACGCCGTCGCGGGATACGAGCTCTCCCAGGCCGAGTTCTCCGACCCCCGGGTGCGCAGGGTGTTCACCCTGGCGGGGTCGGCGAGCGTCATCGTCAACGACCTCTACTCGATGGGCAAGGAGGACCCCTCGGACTTCAGCGTGCCGAGGTTGATCGCCACCGAGGAGGGCTGCTCGGAGCGCGAGGCGATCGAGCGCAGCGTCCTCATCCACGACGAGATCATGCACACCTACGAGGCGGAGGCCGCCGCGCTGGCCCTGTCCGGCTCACCCGAGCTGCGCCGTTTCCTCGCCGGTGTGTGGGCCTGGCTCGGCGGCAGCCGGGAGTGGCACGCCCAGACCGCCCGGTACCACGGCGCCGCCGCGCGCTGACCCGCATCGACACCCCTCCGAGCGGGGCCCCACGGCCCCGCTCCGGTCCGGGCCGCCCGCAGGGGCGCGCCCGAGGACACGAACACCACCATGACAAGGAGCAACACGCGATGACCACGACCATGCCCTCTCACAACCCGGTGCGGAACCAGGTGCTGCGCACCGCCTACCAGAAGTCCGTCGCGGACTACTGGAACGCGGAGAAGGACCCGGTCAACATCCGCCTGGGTGAGGTCGACGGTCTCTTCCACCACCACTACGGGCTCGGCGAGTACGACCCCTCCGTGCTGGAGGGCCCCGAGGAGACGCGTGAGCAGCGGATCATCGAGGAGATGCACCGGCTGGAGACCGCGCAGGCGGATGTGCTCCTGGACCACCTCGGCGACATCACCCCCGACGACCGCATCCAGGACACCGGTTCGGGCCGGGGCGGCACCAGCTTCATGGCCAACGCCCGGTTCGGCTGCCACGTGGACGGCGTGAGCATCTCCGAGCAGCAGGTGGAGTTCGCCAACAACCAGGCCCGTGAGCGCGGTGTGGACGACAAGGTGCGCTTCCACTTCCGCAACATGCTCGACACCGGTTTCGAGACGGGTTCGATGCGGGCGGCCTGGAACAACGAGTCCACCATGTACGTGGACCTGTTCGAGCTGTTCAGCGAGCACTCCCGGCTCCTGGAGTACGGTGGCCGCTACGTCACCATCACGGGTTGCTACAACGACGTGACGGGCGGCCGTTCCAAGGCGGTCAGTCGGATCGACGAGCACTACACCTGCAACATCCACCCCCGGAGCGCGTACTTCCGGGCGATGGCCGCCAACAACCTGGTTCCGATCAACGTCGTCGACCTCACCGAGGCGACCATCCCGTACTGGGAGCTGCGGGCGCAGTCGCAGATCGCGACCGGTGTCGAGGACCCCTTCCTGACCGCGTACAAGGAGGGCAGCTTCCACTACCTGCTCATCGCCGCGGACAAGGTCTGATCCCACCCCCCACGGCCCGGCGCGCGGGGCGCCCCTCCCTCGGGGGCCCCGGCCCGGGCCGTCACCACGCGGCGGCACGCCGCACCACCGTCGAACACGAAGGGCGCCATGACCACCGACACCCACGCCGGGGCCCCCGGCACCGCGAACGGCACCGCGCGGGACGCGAACCGCCCGATCATGCTCGAACTGGTCGACGAGGACGGGACGACGACGGGTACCGCCGAGAAGCTGTCCGCCCACCAGGCCCCGGGGAGGCTGCACCGGGCCTTCTCGGTCTTCCTGCTGGACGAGGGCGGACGGCTCATGCTCCAGCGCCGCGCCCTGTCCAAGTACCACTCGCCCGGTCTGTGGTCCAACACCTGCTGCGGGCACCCCGAATCCGGGGAGCTCCCCTTCGTCGCGGCGTCGCGCCGCACGGGGGAGGAACTGGGGGTGGCCCCGGTGCTGATGCGCGCGGCCGGGACGGTCACCTACCACCACACCGACCCGGTGTCCGGGCTCGTGGAACGCGAGTACAACCACCTGTTCGTCGGGGTGGTGCGGGGCGAGACCCGTCCCGACCCGGAGGAGGTGGCCGAGACCTGCTTCGTCGACGCCACAGGGCTGGAGCGCCTGCGGGAGGCGGCCGCGTTCTCGGTGTGGTTCCCCACGGTCCTGGACGCCGTGCGCCCGTCCCTGCGCGAGCTGGACGGTGGAGCCGGCTGGTGACCGGGTCCGACCGGTGAAACCCCGGATCGGACACGGGACGGGCCGTGCGGGCGTCGGCGCGCACGGCCCGTTCGCCTGGCGGGTCAGCAGCGAGCGTTGATGGTGCCCTGGATGGAGGCCTTCTCGGCGCTGGTCACGGACAGGTTGTAGCGGTGCTTCACGTTCACCCACGCTTTGACGTAGTCACAGTGGATCGCGGTGCGCGGCGGCATCCACGCGGAGGGGTCGCGGTCGCCCTTGGAGCGGTTGCTGCTGGCGGAGACCGCCCACAGCTGGGGTGAGGAGACGTCGTTGGCGAAGGAGCGGCGCTGGGCGGCGGACCAGGTGTGGGCGCCCGACCTCCAGGCGTCGTAGAGCGGCACCATGTGGTCGATGTCGAACGAGGACGGTTGGTCCGTCCACACGCCGTCGTACTCGCTGGACCAGCGCCCGGACGTGGGCTGGCAGCTGCCGTCGACGTGCACGGTGTGGCCGTCGCGGCGCAGCACGGTCTCGCGCGCGTCGCAGGGGCTGCTGATCACCACCCAGTGCGGGAAGAGGCTGCGGTCGTAACCCGCGCCGTTGTTCTTGGCGCGCACCGTCAGTCCGTCGAGCTGGGACTGGGCGGCGGAGGTGGAGGGGATGCCGGGCGGCAGGACGTGGTGGGCCTGGGCCGGGGCGGCCCACCCGAGGACGGCGACCAGGACGGCGGCGGCGACGGCGGACAGGGCGCCGCACGCGGTACCGCGCGCACGCGGGCGGGGGGAGGGGCCGGGGGCGGGGGAGGCGGGCAACGTGTCTCCTGGGGGAGGATGCGACAGGTCGGACCCCCTCACCCTGCCGGTTCCCGGTGCGCCCTGCCAGCCCCCCTGCGTGAAATCCGCGCGGGCACCAGGTGACACTGCGGTGCGGGGGTACTCCGGGGCCGCCCGCGTGCCGTCCGCCGCCTCCGGACCGCTACAGACCCTGCTCCAGTTCCCGCAGGGCGATGTCCAGGAACGCGTCGAACTCGGTGTCGGCCTCGTCCATGGCCTCCTGAGCGAGCTCCTCGGTCACCCGCTCCTGACACTCCCGGATCGCGCGGAAGTCGCCCTCGCACTCGCTGGACAGGAGTGACCGGTCGGGGCTGACACCCGTGTCCATGTCCATGCGGATCAGGACGAAGTGAACGTCCTCGACCTGCCCCCAGGCCGTCCACATCGCCATGTCCAGGTCCTCTGCGGACAGCTCCATGACGAACTTGCCGCCGGGGTCGGGCAGTTCGGGGGTGTCGTCGGAGCGCAGGGTGGCCTCCATCTCGATCCCCTCGCTGACCACCGTCATGGTCGAGCAGGTGCGGATCATCTCCTCGTACGCGGACGGGTCGAAGTCGAACTCCTCGTCGTCGCCGCTGACCAGGACGTAGGTGTAGACGGAGGGGACGGAGGAGTCCACCGCCACCTGGCCCGCGCCCTCGGCGGCCGCGCCCGTGGGGAGGTCGGCCGGTCCCTCGTTCATCACCTCCGCGCACTCGGCGGGCTGGATCGAGTCGAACTGGGTGGTGGAGACGCTGGTACCGTCCAGTTCCGCCATGTCGACGGCCTCCACCTCGTACCCGTCCGGGTAGTCGGACGCGGAGGGCAGAAAGGACTCCAGGCGTTCACTGGCGGTGATGTTGATCTGTTGGTCGCACGCTGCCACGGGCACCAGGAGCGCGAGGGGGAGCAGGGGGACGAGGATGTTCCTGTGCCGCACGGGGGTCCTTCTCGTTCGGGGGATCGTTACGAGGGGTCAGACTCCGCTCGCCGGGTGGTGGTTCGGGCCGGTTCCGGACACGCTCGGTGATCTCCGTCGCGGCGCGTCGGCCCGCGATCTCGAAGCCGCGCGGGTGGGAGTCGACCACACTCCACCGGAGCGCGCGCAGTACCACCCGTGTCGAGTGGAGAGGGCGGCCCCCTCCCGCGTCCTCCAGGGCCGAGCGCAGCCCTTTGAGGAAGGCGCGCGCGAACTCCTCGGGCGGGCGCTCGCCGTACTCGTCGACACTGGAGGAGGCGTCGACGAACTCGACGTCGGCGTGTCCGTGGGCAGGGCCCGCGTCGAACCAGACCAGGGCGACGTATCCGCCGCAGGAGGTCTGCCGCACGCTGCGTACGTGCACCCCGGTGAGGCGGATCGGTAGTGGGGGCGGGGGAAGGCGGGGTGCGGCGGCGCGGTCCATGCCTTCTTTGTAGCCGTACGGGGGCTCCGCCCGCACCCGTCCGTGCGCCCGCTCCGCCCCCGACTGCGGTCCGGGGACGCGGAGGAGGCGCCGGTCGGTGCTCGGACGGATCGTGACGCAAGTGTGGCGTTGCCGGGCCAGTAAAAAGTAGAAAACGGACTAAATTCTCAAATGCCACATGAGAACGAAAGTCTGCGTCATGCCCCCACGTACCACCGCCGCCCCCTGGGCCGCGCTCCTCCTCACCCTCCCCCTCGTCGGCTGCGCCCCGGCCCAGGAGTTCCTGGACCGCGCCGCCCCGGGGGTGGAGGCCCTCGTCCCGCTCGACCCCGACCGGGTGGACCGCGACGACCCCTTCGCGGGCAGCCCCGCCGAGGACTACGGCGAGGGGTTTCCCGTCCCCGACGCCGAGGCGGTGGGGCCCTACACCAGCGAACAGGTCGAGTACGCCTACGCCCACACCCAGCGGCTCCTGGAGGCGGTCTACCTCAACCAGGACGCCGTCTTCGAAGAGGACAACAGCGAACTCATGGGACTGCTCACCGGCCAGAGCCTGGAGTGGTACATGGACAACCTCACGAACGAGGACTTCGAACTCAACAGCCGCCACGTACCCTTCAACCTCACTCCGGGCACCGCCGAACCCATCGGTGACCAGGTGCGGGTCGACGGCTGGATGCGCGCGGAGGCCGCCCGCGACGAGCAGGGCTGGGACTACCTGTCGGTGGTCACCGAATACACCATCGTGCACCCCGTCGCCCGTCCGGGGCGCCCCGCCTCCACCCGCCTGGTCACCAGTCACCTGGGAGAGGTCGGCTACTACGACACCGGCGTGGAGGAGCTGGAGGCCGCGCCGATGTGGTACCGCGCGGTGGCGCCCGTGCACTGCGTGGAGGAGTACACCTTCACCCCCAGCTACGACGACGAGATGCCCGAGGGTGACCGTCCCGGGGGCGTGATCGAGGACGCCTACGACCTGGAGACCACACGGGAGATGGACGGGTGCGGGGCGGTCGGGGACACCTGAGCGGCGCCATGACCGGCGCGCGACGACCGCTCCCGCGTGGTGTCCGGGCCCGGAACCGGTGCGCTCACCCGAGGCGCCCCAACGGGTCCGGCAGGGCGGCCTCGTGCGCGACCGTCAGGCGCCGGGTCGCGCGGGTCACCGCCACGTACAGGTCGTTGGCGCCGCGAGGACCGGCCAGCAGCTCCTCGGGACGCACGACGACCACGGCGTCGAACTCCAGGCCCTTGGACTCGGTCGCCGTCAGCACCACCACGGCGTCCCCCGGGGTGTCGCGGGCCCCGGCGTCCGCGCGGGTCGCGTCCGGAAGGGACCGGGCCACCTCGGTGAGCGAGGCGTCGGAGGTGACGACCGCGATCCGGCCCGAGCCGATCACCCGGCGCTCCTCGGCGACCAGGGCGGGCAGGTCGCCGGGGCCGCTGATCCGCACCGCGCGTGGGGCGTCCCCGTCCTCCCGGACGGACTCGGGCACCTCCTGGTCGGGCGCGGCCTCACGCAGCACGTCCGCGGCGATGGCCATGATCGGCGCAGGGGTCCGGTAGTTGACCCTCAGGCGCTCCACGTGCAGCTTGCCGGGTGCGTACGGTTCCAGGGCCTCCTCCCAGGAGCGGGCTCCGGCCGCGCTCCCCGTCTGGGCGATGTCGCCGACCACGGTCAGGGACCGGGTCGGTACGCGGCGCATCACCGTGCGCCAGGCCATCGGGGACAGTTCCTGGGCCTCGTCGACGATCACGTGCCCGTACGCCCAGTCGCGGTCCCGCGCGGCCCGGTCGGCCGTGCTCCGGTCCGGTCCCGTGTCGCGGTGGCGTTCGGCCAGCAGGGCCGCGTCCAGGCCCTCGCGCGGGTCCTCGGTGAGCCCGGTGAGGTCCAGGACCCCCTGCGCGTAACGGACCTCGGCCTCCCGCGCGGTGTCCCGGCGCCGTTGGCGGGCCCGCTCACGGCTGTCGTCCCGGCCGAGCAGCTCGGCCGCCTCGTCGAGCAACGGCACGTCCTCGACGGTCCAGGGGGCGTCGGCCGGACGGGCCAGGGACCCGGCGTCACCGACCCCGGCCCGGGCGCCCGCCCGGTCCAGGGCGACGGGGTCCGCGTACAGATCGCCGATCAGCTCCTCGGGGGTGAGGTCGGGCCACAGCGCGTCCAGCGCCCGCCGGACGGGTTCCTCCTCCCAGAGCCGTGCCCCCGCGTGCGGCAGGTCCTCCTCCGTCACCGGGCGGCCCAGACGCAGGGACTCGGCCCGGGCCAATTCCCCGAGCAGGGTGTTCACCGCGTACTTACGGGCGGTGTTGTGCGGCAGTCGCAGGCCGCGGGTGGTCTCCAGCACGCGCTCGCACACGTGCGCGGGCACCGTCAGGGTTCCCGTGTCGGCCTCCACACGCAGGTCGGCCTCGCCGAACGCCCTGAGGGGCGACCGCTGGCGGTCGGCCAGGGCCGCGCGGACCAGGTCGACCATCCGCAGGCCGCCCTTCACCGCCGCGACCGCGTGCCGGTCGCGGGCCGACGCCTCCACACCGGGGAAGAGCCCGCCGACCGTGCGCATCACCACGTCGGTCTCCCCGAGAGAGGGGAGCACGTCGCCGACGTAGCGCAGGAACGCCGGGTTGGGGCCGACCACCAGCACGCCCCGGCGCTCCAGAACGCGCCGGTGCGTGTACAGGAGGTAGGCGGCGCGGTGCAGGGCGGCGACCGTCTTGCCGGTGCCCGGACCGCCCTGGACGACCAGGACGCCCGACAGCCGGGCCCGGATGACCCGGTCCTGTTCGGCCTGGATGGTGGAGACGATGTCGGCCATGCGCCCCGTGCGGCCGCGCCGGAGGGAGGCGAGCAGGGCCGCCTCCCCGACCAGCTGGCGGCGGTCGCCCTCGGTGAGGCCGTCGACGTCGAAGACCTCGTCGTCGAGGCCGACGACCCGCCGCCCGCGAACCCGCAGGTGGCGGCGGCGCGTGACCCCCTCCGGGTCGCTGGGCGTGGCGGCGTAGAAGGGGCGGGCGGCGGGGGCTCGCCAGTCCACGAGGATGGTGTCGTACTCGGAGTCGCGCAGCCCGATGCGTCCCACGTAGCGGGCCTCGGAGTCCCCGGGGCCGTGGGCGACGTCGATCCGGCCGAAGCAGAGCCCCTCCTCGACGGCCCCGAGTTGTGCCCCGCGGCGGGCGTGCTCGTAGGAACGGGTCTCGCGCTCGACGATGGCGGCGTACCCGGCGCGTTCCTGGAGGTGGGCGTCGGCCAGCCTCCGCCCGGTCCGGGCGCGCAGGGCGTCCAGGCGTGCGTACATGGCGTCCACACGGGCCTGCTCGACCGCGAGAGCGGCCTCCTCGGCTGAGGCGGCCGAAACTTCTGATTGACAGGAGTCCATGTTGCGGTTATCCTAGCGAAGAGGAAGTCTGTGGAATCTTGCGAAGATGTGCGGGGCGCCGTAGCCTAGCAGACGAACCCGCCCCTGTGCCATCCCTCTGCCCGGCCTCCGTTCCGGGCGTTCGCGCCGACCCCTCCCGATCCGGGCGGGGCTTTTTCGTTTCCGGGCCCACCGGGCGTCGGGTACCCGCTACACTCGGCCCCATGCGAACCAGCCCGACCAGCCAGGGACAGTGGTGGCGCCGCTCCTAGGCGGCGCACCGACAGTTCGCGATCCACGAACACCGCAGCGACCGCCCCGGACCGGCGGTCGTTTGTCGTATCCAACGGCCCCGGACGGCGATGGACACCCGACCGCAGAGCGCCAAAGGACCGGCAGTGAAGCCCAGCGACGCACCCACCACCACGTACCGCACCCCGAGCGGCGTGACCGTCCACCGCACCACCACCCCGTGTGACCCCGAAACCCTCACCGAACTCGTCAGTTCGGTGGAGTACCGGCGGGGCGGGGTCCTGTCCTCGGGTATGGAGTACCCGGGCCGCTACGACCGCTGGCACCTGGGGTACGTGGACCCGTGCCTGGAGATCTCCACCCGGGGAAGGCGCGTCACCGTCGAGGCCCTCAACGACCGGGGCCGGGTCCTGCTGCCCGTCCTGGCCGACGCGCTCGACGCCGTGCCGGGCGTGACCGATCGGGAGCGGGGGGCGGGCCGCGCCGCCGTGACCGTGCCCGAAGCCGACCCCGGCACCTTCTTCACCGAGGAGGAGCGCAGCCGCCGCCCCAGCGTGTTCACGGCCCTGCGCGCGGTCGTGGCGGCCCTGCGCAGTCCCGAGGACCCCAACCTCGGCCTGTACGGCGCCTTCGGCTACGACCTCGCCTTCCAGTTCGAGCCGGTCGAGCGGCACATCGACCGCGACCCCGCCGACCGCGACCTGGTCCTGCACCTTCCCGACGCCCTCGTGGTGCGGGACCGCAAGCGCGAGACGTGCGTGCGGCACACCTACGAGTTCACCGTCCCCGCCGACGGGGCGCGCGCCGAGGCCACCACCCTGGGGTTGTCGCGCGCCACCGAGCCCACCCCGCCGGTGGTCCGCGCCGAGGTGCCGCCCGGCCCGCGGCCCGGCTCCTACGCCCAGGTGGTCGCCGAGGCCAAGAAGCGGTTCCGCAGGGGCGACCTCTTCGAGGTGGTCCCCGGACACCGCACCTACGCGCGCTGCTCCTCCCCGGCGCGCTTCTACGAACTGCTGCGCGAGCGCAACCCCGCGCCCTACGAGTTCTTCTTCAACCTGGGCGGGGGCGAGTACCTGGTCGGCGCCTCCCCGGAGATGTTCGTGCGGGTCACGGGGGAGCCGGGCTCCGGGCAGCGGGTGGAGACCTGCCCCATCTCCGGAACCATCCGGCGCGGTGAGGACGCCCTCGGCGACGCCGAGAACATCCAGGAGCTGCTCTCCTCGGTGAAGGAGAAGTCCGAGCTCACCATGTGCACGGACGTGGACCGCAACGACAAGTCGCGCGTGTGCGAGCCCGGCAGCGTCCGCGTGATCGGCCGCCGCCAGATCGAGATGTACTCACGGCTGATCCACACCGTCGACCACATCGAGGGCACCCTGCGCCGCGACTTCGACGCCCTGGACGCCTTCCTCACCCACATGTGGGCGGTGACCGTCACCGGTGCGCCCAAGACCTGGGCGATGCGCTTCATCGAGCAGCACGAGACCAGCCCGCGCCGCTGGTACGGCGGTGCCGTCGGCGTGGTCAACTTCGACGGTTCCATGAACACCGGCCTCACCCTGCGCACGGCCCACATCCGCGACGGGGTGGCGGCTGTACGGGTGGGGGCGACCCTGCTCTACGACTCCGACCCCGAGGCCGAGGAGAAGGAGACCTTCCTCAAGGCCCGCGCTCTGCTGGAGACCCTCGCCCTGGGGGAGGAGGACGCCGACGGCGCCGGACGGGCCGCCGCCGAAGCCGAGGACGCCGGGGGCCCCCGGCCGGGAGCGGGCATGAGGGTCCTGCTCGTGGACCACGAGGACTCCTTCGTCAACACCCTCGCCGACTACGTGCGCCGCCACGGAGCCGAGGTCACCACGATCCGGTACGGGTTCGCTCCCGAACTCCTGGACCGACTGGCCCCGGACCTGGTGGTGCTCTCGCCCGGGCCCGGGCTGCCGGAGGACTTCGCCATGGCGGACCTGCTGGACGCCCTGGCCGCCCGGGACCTGCCGGTGTTCGGGGTGTGCCTGGGACTCCAGGGCATGGTCGAGCACGCCGGTGGGGAACTGCGCTCCCTGGACGAGCCGGTGCACGGCAAGCCGGGCCGGGTCCGGGTGACCGGAGGGCGGCTGCTCGCCGGTATGGGCGAGGACGGCGCCTTCCCCGCCGCCCGCTACCACTCCACGCACAGCACCCCCGACCTCGTGAAGGGCTTCGAGGTCACCGCGGTCCTGGACGAGCCGGGCGGTGATCCCGTGGTGATGGCGATCGAGGACCCCGTGGCGCGCTGGTACGCGGTGCAGTTCCACCCGGAGTCGATCCTCACGGCGAGTGTCGGCGAGGGCGTCGTGGCCCGCGTCCTTGAGCTGGCCCGAGGCTGAACCGGCGGGGGCGGCGGCGCGACCCGTGTCACAGTGACCGCCGCCCACCTGCGCCGACGCCGTGTGAAGGGAAGAGTCCACCGGGACGAAGTTTGACCGGATCGTGACCGGACAGGGGTTGTGCATGGGTATTTTGCTATCAATTCTCGGGATCGTCCTCATCGTCTCCGGTGTTCTGGGAGTGCTGCGCGGTCAGCTCCTCTGGGGTGCCGCGGCCATCGTCCTCGGCCTCTTCGTCGCACCCGGCTACTTCTACGGCCTCTAGCGCCGCGTCCGGCCGGGGCGGTGGCGTGCCTCGCACGGCCGACCACGGCCGACCTGCGGGACGTGTACTCTCGGGGGAGGTCAATCGGCCCCGCCCCACACACGCTCCCGTGCTCCGGACACCCCTGGTCGCGGCCCTGACGCGTGCCCTGGTGCGGGGGAGTTGCTAGGAGAGGGTGCCGTGAAGAAGGTCGAGCCCCAGGTCCGCCTGGTTGCACGTCCGCAGGTGGACTACGACGCGATCGCCGACTACCTCAAGGAGGTCGGCGGCGAGGCGTGGTTGGAGCGGTTCGACCGGGGTGAGCTCGACGCCCACCTCAACGACCCCCAGAACCTCGCCGAGTTCGCCGGACGCCTGTGCTACCGGTCGTGGGAGCCGGGCCTGAACCCCAACGTCACCCGCGTGCGCAAGGACCAGGACGCCTACCTCGGCAACATCCTGGCCAGCCTGCACGGTTCGGTGCTGGAGCACGTGAGCTTCAGTTTCGTGCTGCACAACGTCTCGCGGGTCCTCACCCACGAGCTCATCCGGCACCGGCCCGGTGTGGCGGTCTCCCAGGAGTCGCTGCGGTTCGTGCGCCTGACCGACCTGCCGTTCTGGTTCCCCGAGTGGGCGGAGGAGGACCCGGAGCTGATGGAGCGCGCCTCCGCGATGCTCCAGCAGATGGAGGACTTCCAGTTCTGGATGGCCGAGCACTTCGGTCTGGACGACGAGGGGGTCAAGTTCGCGGAGAAGAAGCACAAGACCTCCTTCATGCGCCGCTTCGCCCCCGAGGGTGTGGCGACCGGCCTCGTGTGGACCGCGAACGTGCGCACCCTGCGGCACACCCTGGAGGCCCGTACGGCCCCCGGCGCCGAGGAGGAGATCCGTCTGCTGTTCAACCTCGTCGGCGAGACGCTGAAGGAGGAGGCCCCGGCGCTCTTCGGCGACTACACCGTCGAGGACGGCGTGTGGGTCCCCCAGTACCGCAAGGTCTGAGCCCGGTCGCCTGGGCGCCCGCACCGGTTCCCGGTGCGGGCGCCGTCGTACGCGCGGGCGGGTGTCACGGGAAGAAGTGTTCGGACAGGCGGTGGATCTGCGCTATCCCGTCCTCCCCCAGGGTGTAGTCGACGTCCACCACGACGTGCACCTCGGGCCGGATCGCGCTCGGCCGGTTCTCGGCGAAGTAGCCGAGCACCTCCTCGCGTTGGACCGGCGTGCGGCCGTAGCCGGAGTTGTCGATCTCGCCCCGGCCGTGCTCGGCGATCAGCTCCGGAGGGCACAGGAGTGAGACGCAGTAGAGGTCGGCGTCGTCAGGTATCCGTGCCCACAGCGGCTCCGATCCGGAGAAGTCCTGTTCGTGAATGCCGAACTCCGGGTCGGACGGCTCGTCCAGGTACCGGAACGGGTGGAGGCCGACCGCCTCCTCCTCCGGGCGCGGAGTGTCGGGTTCGGCGGACCATCCGAGCAGGGCCGGGGTGGTGACCACGGACGGCGGCGCGGACGCGGTGTCGGAGGGCACTTCCTCCGGCTCGTCGCCGACCTGCGCCGAGCGCCCGAGCCACCATCCGCCGGCGACCACCGCGAGGAGCAGGGCCGTGGCTCCGGCGCCCAGTGCCAGGGCGCGCCCCCGGGTTCCCCGGGAGGGAGCGGGGTGGGTACCGACCCGTACCCGGTGCCGTCGCGTGGGCGCCTCGGGAACCCCGGACCAGCTGTGGCGGAGCAGTTCGGTGACCGCCCTCGCCGCGGCCTCGGCGGAGTCCGCTCCCGGCCCGCCGCCGGTCTCCCGGACGAGTTCGGCCGCGCTCGGGCGCCGCTCGGCCGACTTGTCCAACGCGCGTTCGACCAGGGGTGCGAGCGGCCCGGTCAGGCCGGTCAGGTCGGGGGCCTCGTGCAGGACACGGTAGGAGACGGCGTCCGGCGCGCCTCCCCCGAAGGGCGACCGTCCCGTCGCCGCGTAGGCCACCAGGGCGCCCCAGGCGAACACGTCGTCGGCGAAGGTCGCGGCCTCGCCCCGGTAGTGCTGAGGGCTGATCCATCCGGCCGAACCGATGACCGACCCCGTACGGGTCAGGGCGGTCTCGTCGACGGCGCGGGCGATGCCGAAGTCCAGGACCCGGGGGCCGGACGGGGAGAGGATGACGTTGGCCGGTTTGAGGTCGCGGTGCACCACCCCCTGGGAGTGCACGCTCAACAGCGCCTCCGCCACGCCGGCGGCCAGTCCGCCCCACAGCTCGGGGGCGAGGGGTCCGTGCTCGCGCACGTGGGCGCCCAGGGTGGGCCCCTCGATGAGCGGGGTGACCAGCCAGGGGCGGTCGGCGGCCGTGTCGGCGTCCAGCAGGGGCACCACGCAGGCGCCGCCGACCCGGCGGAGCAGGGCCACCTCACGGGCGAACCGCGCGCGGAAGTCGGCGTTCTCCGCGTACTCGGCGTGCACGGTCTTGACCGCCACGGCCTGACCCTCGGGGGTGGACGCCGCGTAGACGACCCCCATCCCGCCCGCGCCCAGGCGTTTGAGGACGCGGTAGCGACCAATGCTGCGGGGTGCGTTCGCGGGGAGGGCCTCCGCGGACGCGGGCAGGCGCACCTCCACCGTGTCGGGGGGAGTTCTCGTGGGTGACATGGGGCTCCGAAGGGGACGAAGTCGTGGTGTCCCGGACGCTAGCACCCGTACCGGTCGGCCGGCGCCCGTGGAACCGGTGCGTCCGGCCTCCGGGCGTTCCCGGGCCGCGCGCGGCGTCGGCGGAGCCGCCCCGGCCTCGGCGGTTGGCGTGGGGGCCGCCATCCCCTATTTTTCGGTATACCACTAAGAGGAAGGTTGTCATGACCGAGCAGACGAGCCCCACGATCTTCCGCGACGTCCGCCCGATGGGAGGCGACCCCGTCGACCTGGTGGTCATCGACGGACGGGTGGCCGACCGGGTGCCCGACGGTCGGGCCGACGTCGTCGACTGCGGCGGCCGGATCGCCCTGCCCACCCTGGTCGACGCGCACATCCACCCGGACAAGACCTCCTGGGGCGAACCCTGGCAGTCCCGGCGTCCCGCGCGGGGGATCGGCGAGCTGGGTGAGCAGGACGCCGAGTTCTTCCGCAGCTGCCCCAGCCCCGTGGCCGACCGGGCCGAACGCCTCATGGGCCACGCCGTCACCCGGGGCACCCGTGCGATGCGGGCCCACGCCGACATCGCCCCCGCCTACGGCCTGGACGGGCTGCACGGCGTCCGAGAGGCGGCCCGGCGCCTGGCGCACGCCCTGGACGTGCGGATCGTCGCCTTCCCCCAGCACGGGGTCCGGCGCGCCCCCGGCACGGACTCCCTGCTGGAGGAGGCGCTGCGCACCGGCGCGGCCGACCTGGTCGGCGGCATCGACCCCGAGGGCTTCGACGCCGACCTCGACGGCCAGCTCGACCTCGTGTTCGGCCTCGCCGACCGGTACCGGGTGGGAGTCGACCTCCACCTGCACGACAGCGGCGCCGTGGGATCGCGCACCATGCGGGCGATCATCGAGCGCACCCGTGCGCTGGACATGGGCGGAAACGTCACCGTCAGCCACGCCTTCGGCGTCACCCCGGCGGCCGAGGACTTCGCGTCCGTGGCCGCCGCCCTCGGGGAGGCCGGGATCGCGCTCACCACGGTCGCTCCCGACCCGGCCCGGGTGCTGCCGGTCGCGCGCCTGCGCGAACACGGGGTGCGCGTCGGTGTGGGCTCGGACGGGGTCCGCGACTCCTGGAGCCCGTTCGGCGACGCCGACATGCTGCACCGCGCCCACCTTCTGGCCCGGGCCCTGCGCGCTCGGCTCGACGAGCAGCTGGAGGACGCCTTCCTGACCGCCGCGCACGACGGCGCGTCCCTGGTCGGCCTGGAGCGGGCCGACTTCACGATCGGGGCGCCCGCCGACTTCCTCCTGGTGGACGGCGAGTGCCTGGCCCAGGTCGTGGTGGACACGCCCCGACGCCACGCCGTCGTCCGCGCGGGACGGGTCGTGGCCCGCGAGGACCGGCTGGTCTGAGGGGCCCGCGTTCTCCGGGGCGAACGGAAGAAATCTGAAAGCCTTGCGCACTAGGTTTCTTGGCGGACGGACGCTGAGGCGGCGGTGGTGGAACCACGGCCCCCGGTGAGGACGCGGACCCGGGCCCTGCCACCCGGGTACCCGGAGCGGTCAGGACGGGACCGCTCGTTCGTTCGGGCCGGTCGGGACGGGACGGGCCCGTGACTGTGGGGGCGGCGGTGGGTGGGAAGAGTGCTGACCGCCGCCCCGCCATCCGTACTTCGTCGGTGCCCCGGGTTAGGGTCGTGGCGCGCGTCCGGACCGCCCGGACGACGGTCGGAGAGGGGCCCCGTGGGCACGGAGCAGCGGGAGAACGGACGGATCGACCGGGCGACACGGGTGGTGGCCGCGCCGCCGTCCGAGGTGTACGCGGCGCTGACCGACGGCACGGCCCTCCAGGCCTGGTTGCCGCCGGAGGACATGGCAGGCCGGATCGAGAACTTCGACGCCCGGATCGGCGGCGGGTTCAGCATGGTGCTCACCTACCTCGACGCCGACACCGCGAGCGGCAAGACCACCGAGTCCACCGACGTCACCAACGTTCGCTTCGAGGAACTCGTGCCCGACGACCGCGTCGTCCAGTCCGTCGACTTCGCCTCGGACGACCCCGCCTTCCACGGCACCATGACCATGAACTGGCGGATGGAGGCCGTCCCCGAGGGCACCCGGGTGACGGTCGAGGCCACGGACGTGCCCCGGGGCATCCGGCCCGAGGACCACGAGACGGGTCTGACCTCGTCACTGGCCCACCTCGCCGCCCACGTCGAGCCCTGACCCGGGGCCCCGCTCCGACTCCCCGCCGGGGCGTGCGCGCGGCCGGTCGGCGATCTCCCGGACCAGCACGGCCGGGTCCTGACCCTCGCTGATCACCGGACGCGTGGGGCGGATGGGACGCCGGTGAGCGCACCCCGTCGTCCAGGGCCTCGGCCAGGAGGTCCCCGCGAGGGAGAGCGTCAGCCGCTTCCTCTGGTGTGTCCTCCCTGGTCGGGACAGATCGGGCGCTTAGGGTCGCACTAGTCGGCCGCCGACACGGAGGGGGAGCGCGATGAGCGAGGACGTGGGCGCGGAGATCACCGAGGAGGACATCTCCGGCACGGAGGACGGGCAGGGGGAGGCCGCCCGTGCCCAACCCGAGCCGCGCGGACGCGAGGCGGCGCCCGGACGCGGCCACACCATCGTCGTGGGCGCCGGAATGGCCGGTCTGGCCGCCGCCGACCGCCTCGCCGAGAACGGTGAGCGGGTCACCGTGGTCGAGGCCCGCGACCGCACCGGCGGACGCATCCACTCGGTGCGCGACTGGGAGGGGACGACCCTGGACGTGGGGGCCTCCTGGATGCGCGGTGAGGAGAACAACCCGCTCTCCCGGCTGGTCGAGGAGGCGGGCGCTCGCACCGCCGTGTTCAACCGCGCCACCGAGACCGCCTACGACCCCAAGGGGCGCAGGCTGCTGTTCGACCGGCACCGCCGCAACCTGGAGGACGTCAACCTCCTCCACGAACACATGTACTGGGCGACGGTCGGCGCCAGCCCGGAGGAGTCGATGGAGGAGGGCATCAACCACGCCCTCTACGACGCCAACCTGGTGCGCTCCCGGGCCAGGGACGCCGCCGAGATCGTCCACCGCATCGCGGAGACCGATCACGGGGCGGACGCCGAGGAGGTCGCCTTCACGGCGGTCGCCTCACGGCACGAGTTCAGCGGCGACGACGTGGTCTTCCCCGAGGGCATGAGCCAGCTCACCGACCACCTCGCCCGGGGTCTGGACGTGCGTCTGGAACACGTGGTCCTGGAGGTCGCCCACGACGACGAGGGTGCCTCGGTGCGGGTGGACACCCCCGACGGCGAGGAGACGCTGACCGCCGACCGCGTCCTGGTCACGCTGCCCCTCGGGGTCCTCCAGTCGGGTCAGGTCGGCTTCACCCCCGAACTGCCCGAGGACAAGCGCGCCGCCCTGTCGAGGCTGGGCAACGGCCGACTGGAGAAGCTTTTCCTCCGCTTCGACGACGTCTTCTGGGGCGACGCCGAGGTACTGGTCCACCTCGGTACGGAGGAGGGCACCTGGTTCCACTGGTACGCGGGGCAGAACGTCCTCGGCCAGCCCATCCTGGTGAGCCGCAACGGCGGCAACGCCGCGCGCTTCCTCGCGGGCATGGAGGACGGGGAGGTCGTCGAACACGCCATGGCCTCGCTACGCGGCATGTTCAAGAAGGCCCCGGACCCGGTGGAGCACCACCTCACGCACTGGATGGACGACCCCTTCGCGCGGGGAGGGTTCTCGTTCACCGCGGTCGGAGCCGGGGACGGCGACCGGGTGGCGCTGGGCGACCCGGTCGGCGACCGGCTCTTCTTCGCGGGGGAGGCCACCGAGACCGAGCACACCGCCACCGTGCACGGCGCCCTGCTCTCGGGGCGCCGCGAGGCCGACCGCGTCCTGGGTCGGGGCTGAGCCTCCGACGGGGCCTCGTCCACGCAGGTCACGGCCCGGGCCCGGGCGAACTCCGTACGCGGTACGATTGGCGTGCGGACGTCCGTCCGGGACCCGGTCCCGGCCTGGCGCGCGATGGCGGGGACCGGCGTCCCCGCCCGTTATCGTGGGCGGTATGGGGCGATCCGCGGAAGTAGGCAGACACGAGGCGGGGGGCAGCGTGGCCAGCCCGGTGGTCAGTGACCGCATCTGGACGGTTCCCAACCTGTTGAGCATGCTCCGGTTGTTGGGCGTGCCGCTGTTCCTCTGGCTCATCCTGGTACCGCAGGCGGACTGGTGGGCGCTGCTCGTGCTCGCCCTGGCCGGACTCAGCGACTGGCTGGACGGCAAGATCGCCCGCGCCTGGAACCAGGCCACCAAGCTGGGGCAGATCCTCGACCCGCTCGCCGACCGCCTGTACATCTTCGCGGCCCTGCTCGGCCTGGTCCTGCGCGGCATCATCCCCTGGTGGCTGATGGGCATCCTGGTGCTGCGCGACGTCCTCATCCTCGGCGCGCTGCCGCTGCTGCGCCACTTCGGCTACGGTCCGCTGCCGGTGAACTTCGCGGGCAAGGCCGCCACCCTGTGCCTGCTGTACTCGTTCCCGCTGCTCTTCATCGCCGGGTACGCGTCGGTCGTCGGAGATGTGGCCCGGATTATAGGTTGGGCCTTCGCGCTGTGGGGAACGGCTCTCTACTGGTGGGCCGGACTGCTCTACGCCGTCCAGGGTCTGCGTCTGATCGACCAGACCCGCCGCGACGAACGCGCTGATCACACGGATTCCCGGGACAGCGACCCCGCACGCGGCCACGGCGTGGACGGACCCGACCCGTCCGCTCCGGCGACCGCTGACGGCGCCTCCGGCGCGGAACCCGAGGGCTCGGACGGACCGGGCCCGTCGGACCAGGGCGGGACCGCGCCCTGATCCACCGAGCGAACCGGCGGACCGGCTCACCAGAGTCCTGTCGGATCGAAAGGGAGTGTCGTCTCCGCAATGAGAACATGTCCCACCGCGCGCGACCGTGCGCGTTCCGAACACCAGTCCTTCGCCGCGTCCTGTGACGGCACGGCAGCGCGGGGGTGCCCGCGATGACCGCGCCCGACCCCACGACCCGGCCCCCGCACGCGGACCAGCCCGCGCCGCCCCCCATGAAGGCCGTGGTGATGGCGGGGGGCGAGGGCACGCGCCTGCGCCCGATGACCGCCAACCAGCCCAAACCGCTCCTGCCGGTGGTCAACCGCCCCATCATGGAACACGTGCTGCGCCTGCTGCACAAACACGGTTTCACCGAGACCGTGGTCACCGTCCAGTTCCTGGCCACCCTCATCCGCAACTACTTCGGCGACGGCGAGGAGCTCGGCATGCGGCTCCACTACGTCGCGGAGGAGGTGCCGCTGGGCACTGCGGGCAGTGTCAAGAACGCCGAGGAGCACCTGCGCGGCGAGCCGTTCATCGTCATCTCCGGCGACGCGCTCACCGACATCGACCTGACGGACATGGTCCGGTTCCACAAGGAGCGCGGGGCCAAGGTCACCATCGCCCTGAAGCGGGTGCCCAACCCGCTGGAGTTCGGCATCATCATCGTGGACGACCAGGGGCGCATCCAGCGCTTCCTGGAGAAGCCCACCTGGGGTCAGGTCTTCTCCGACACCGTCAACACCGGCATCTACATCATGGAACCGGAGGTACTCGACCGGGTCGCCGCCGGGGAGGTGGTCGACTGGTCCGGCGACGTCTTCCCCGAACTCCTGGAGGAGGGGGAGCCGCTCTACGGCTATGTCGCCGACGGCTACTGGGAGGACGTGGGCACCCACGAGAGCTACCTCAGCGCCCAGGCCGACGTGCTCTCCGGCCGGGTCGACGTCGAGATCGACGGGTTCGAGGTCTCTCCCGGTGTGTGGGTCGGCGAGGGTGCCGAGGTCGATCCCGGCGCCGTGCTCAAGGGCCCGCTCTACGTCGGTGACTACGCCAAGGTCGAGGCCGGGGCGGAGCTGCGCGAGTACACCGTGGTCGGCAGCAACACGGTCGTGCGGGCGGAGGCCTTCTGCCACCGCACCGTGCTGCACGACAACGTCTTCGTCGGCCGGGGCGCCAACCTGCGCGGCACCGTGATCGGCAAGAACACCGACGTGATGGCGGCCGCCCGGATCGAGGAGGGCGCGATCGTCGGCGAGGACTGCGTCATCGAGTCCGAGGCGTACGTGAGCAACGACGTCAAGGTCTACCCGTTCAAGACCATCGAGGCCGGGGCGGTGGTCAGCACCAACGTGATCTGGGAGTCGCGCGGGCAGCGGTCCCTCTTCGGTCCCCGGGGGGTCTCCGGGCTGATCAACGTGGAGATCACCCCCGAGCTCGCCGTGCGCCTGGCCAACGCCTACGCCACCACACTCAAGAAGGGCGCGATCGTCACGACCTCCCGTGACGTCTCGCGCGCGGCGCGCACCCTGAAACGGGCGGTCATCAGCGCGCTCACGGCCGCCGCCATCGAGGTGCGCGACCTGGAGGTGGTCCCGCTGCCGGTGGCGCGTTTCCACACGTCGCAGAGTGGTGTCAGCGGTGGCATCACCGTGCGCACCAGCCCCGGCGACCCGGAGTCCGTGGACATCATCTTCCTGGACGGCCAGGGAGCCGACCTGTCGCCCGGGGCACAGCGCAAGCTCGACCGGGTCTTCTCCCGGGCCGAGTACCGGCGGGCCTTCCCCGGGGAGATCGGGGAGCTGTCCTTCCCCTCCCGCAACGTGGAGCACTACACCCACGAGCTCCTGAGGTCCGTGGACACCTCCGGTGTGGCCGAGGCGGAGCTCAAGGTGGTGGTCGACTGCGCGGGCGGCACCGGTTCGCTGATCCTGCCCTCTCTGCTGGGCCGGATCGGTGTGGACGTGCTCACGGTCAACAACCGGCTGGACGAGGCCTCGCCCACCGACACCGTCGCGAAGAAGATGCGCGACCTGGAGCGGTTGGGCGAACTGGTCGCCAACTCGGGGGCCGACTTCGGAGTGCGCTTCGACCCGGTGGCCGAGCGGCTCTCCATCGTGGACGAGAACGGTGAGCTGGTCGACGGCGACCGCGCGCTCCTGGTGGTGCTGGACCTGGTGGCCGCCGAACGCGGCGGCGGCCGGGTGGCGCTGCCGGTCACCACGACCCGGGTCGCGGAGAAGGTGGCACGTTCGCACGGCGCCGAGGTGCTGTGGACCGCGACCGCCACGGACGAGCTGACCAAGGCGGTGCTTGCCGATGGGGCGGAGATCGTCTTCGCGGCCGACGGCCGGGGCGGCTTCGTCGTCCCCGAGTTCAGTCCGACCAGCGACGCGATCGCGGCGTTCGTGCGTCTGCTCGGGCTGGTCGCGCGGACCCGCCGGTCGCTCGGCCAGATCGACCGTGCGATCCCCCAGGCGCACCTGCTGCGCCGTTCGGTGCCCACCCCGTGGGCGGTCAAGGGGAGCGTGATGCGCGCGGTCGTGGAGGCCGCGGGCGAGCGTGAGCTGGACACCACGGACGGGGTGCGGGTGATCGAGCCCGACGGCAGCTGGGCGCTGGTCCTGCCGGACACGGCGGAGGCCGTCACACATCTTTGGGCGGAAGGTCCTGATTCGGACACCGTGCAGCGTCTGCTCGACGCGTGGGCCGCCGTGGTGGAACGGGCCGACGGCTAGGCGCCGACCGGTGGGGCGCGCGTGGGCGCGGGCGGTTCGGTCGTCCGCGCCCACGCGCCGTGTCGGGTGCCTCGCGCGGGGTGCGTGCCCGTCACGCCGTATCCGGGGACGAAGCGGACGAAGGAGCAGGTCCGGGCAGGGGGCGGAAGTTCGCGGAAATCCACCCGGTGTCACCGAGAACCAAACACCCGGGTCGCGCATCAGTTCCAGAACAGGTGGAGGTCTCCTACGAGGACCAGAACCGGTCGCGGCGGCGCCCCGGGCGTCGAGGGGGCCGACTCGTCCGGCGGGCGCCCGCAGGGCGTTCGCGGCGGGCCGAGGGGGAGCGAAACCCTGTCTGGACAGGGATATGGTTTAAAGTCGAGTGTTCCCTGAGGCACCGTGTCACCACCCGCCACGGGAATCCCGGCGACGGCGGACATCCAACGGGGGTGACAAGGAGTCCTACTTGGGGGATGAGACCTAGCGACCGACCGTGTGGAGCGGTCCACTGCCCTGGCAGTGGAACGACCCACCGTGTCCCGGACGGTGTGCGGGCCCCTGGCCCGCCCGTCGACCGGGACGCGCCACCGACCAGCCGAATCAAGCACCGCCCCGTGCGGTAGGAGGCCGAGCCGACCTATGTCGAGCGTTTACTGCACGCAGTGCGGTCACGCCGTTGCGGATGATGCCCGTTTCTGCTCCCACTGTGGAACTCCGGTCCGCAGGGCCGAACAGCAGAGCCAACGGCCCAACGCCGGCGGCGACTCCGCGGGAGACGTCACGTCGACCATCTCCATCTCCGGTATACAGGCGCTGGAGGAGGAGGAACAGGGCGTCGAACTCGGCGGTGACGACCCCGCCAGCACCGACGCACTCCCTCCCGGAACCGCCTTGCTGGTGGTCCGGCGGGGCCCCAACGCGGGGAGCCGCTTCCTGCTGGACAGCGACGTGACCACCGCTGGCCGCCACCCCAACAGCGACATCTTCCTCGACGACGTCACCGTGTCCCGGCGCCATGTGGAGTTCTTCCGCCGTGGCAACGGTTTCGGGGTTCGTGACGTCGGCAGCCTCAACGGCACCTACGTCAACCGCGAACCGGTGGACGAGGCCGAGCTGGGCGGCGGGGACGAGATCCAGATCGGCAAGTTCCGGATGGTCCTGCTGACCAAGCCGCGCCGATGACGCCGCGCTGACCACGGTCGACGGGGGCGGGTGTGCCGATGAGGTTTGCGGCCCCCCGCCTCCGGAGAGCTTTGTAACGAAGGGTGCCGATTTCTCCCTCGGGTCCTGATCCGACGGGGGAGCAGGGACGAGCGCCCATCCGGCATGACGACTCGTGGGACGGAGCCGCTGTGAAGCACATGGAGGTCGTCGGCGTCCGGGTTGAGATGCCCTCGAACCAACCGATTGTCCTGCTCAAGGAATCCGAGGGGGACCGCTACCTGCCGATCTGGATCGGCGGTGTGGAGGCCTCCGCGATAGCGCTGGCCCAGCAGGGCGTCTCGCCCGCGCGCCCGCTCACCCACGACCTGTTCCGTGACGTCCTGGACGCCCTGGACACGGGCCTGGAGACGGTGAACATCACCGGTCTGAGCGACGGCGTCTTCTACGCCGAGCTGGTCTTCAGCAACGGCGTGGAGGTCAGCGCCCGCCCCTCGGACTCCATCGCCCTCGCCCTGCGCACCGGCACGCCGATCTACGCCCACGAGGACGTGATCGAGGAGGCCGGGATGCCGATCCCTGACGAGCAGGAGGATCAGGTCGAGGCGTTCCGGGAGTTTCTGGACAACATTTCGCCGGAGGATTTCGGCCAACGTGGTACCTGAGGCGGTCGGGGCTCGCCCTCGCGGGCCCCGATCTCTTTGTCGCGGCCGTGACCTGCAAGTTCTTCGGTCGTAGTGGTGATAGATTGGGTGAACGGAATGGTCGTGGAGGGCGCAGCCGAAAACCGACCGACGGGTTTCGGCCTGACGGGGTCCGGCGCCGCGGCCCCGTTGGCGTGCGCACTTGGCGACGCGCCGCGCGCCTTCGTTGACGCTGCCCTGCGGTCGTCCTACCGTCAGTGCTGTGAAACCCACGGCGCGCCCGTTCTCTGAGTGGACTCCCCTGTCGATGCCGCCGTGGGACGAGAAGCCGGAGGTCGGCGTGGCGGTAGCGAGCGGCAAGCGGGATCACCATGACAGGCGGTCCGCGCTGCGGCTAGCGGGGCAGCAGGGCCTACTGTGCGAAGAGGACGTGATGGCGCTGCCTACGGACGTCGGGTATCGGGGCCCAGCGGCGTGTACGGCCGCCGGGATCACCTATCGACAGCTGGACTACTGGGCCAGGACCGGCCTGGTGGTGCCCAGCGTGCGCACCGGTGCCCATAACGCCCCGTTGTACAGTCTGCCCGACATCCTGATGCTCAAGGTGGCCAAGCGGCTCCTGGACACCGGGATCTCCCTCCAGCAGATCCGTACCGCCGTCGACCACCTGCGCGGTCGCCCCGCCGCGGAACTGTCCCGCATCACCCTGATGAGCGACGGCGTCAGCGTCTACGAGTGCACCTCTCCCGACGAGGTCGTCGACCTCATGCAGCGGGGGCAGGGCATGTTCGGGCTGGCCCTGGCCAACGTCTCCCGCGAACTTGAGGAGGCGCTCGGGGTGGTTCCGGCCGAGGAGCGGGCCGACCTGCCCGTCGCCGCGCCCCAGGCCGTGGACGAACTGGCCCTGCGGCGCCGGGAGCGGCGCACCGGGTGAACCTGGCGGTCGCGCCGTCATCGGCTCGCCGAATCCGGGGCAAGGCGTGCCCTGGCGCGGTGCCGCGGTGCCCGATCGAGTACGGTCGTAGTCACAACGGGGATGAAAACCGACATTCGTCCTGCTTGTACACACATACAGAGCGTCAGTAGGCCGCTGATACCGCACGGGAGAGACCTCGGCAACGGGGCGCCGACGGGGCAATACTCCCCAGTAACCTCTCAGGCACCATGGACCGCGCGGAGGAGGCCGCTCTGAAGCCTGGGCGCGGTCGTGCCCGGTGACAGAGGGGGAGACCGTGAGGAACACCGCCGACCCGATCGGCCCTGTCACCAGGAGGTCTCCGTGCCTGACCCGTCGAACGCCCCCACCCCGGGAGCCCCCGCCCGGGTGTTCGCCGACCGCCACATCGGACCCGCCCCCGCCGAGACCGACGAGATGCTCAAGACGGTCGGCTACGGCTCCACCGCCGAGCTCATGACCGCGGCCGTGCCCGCGTCCATCCTCAGCGCCCCGGGCCGCAGCGCCGCGCTCGACCTGCCCGAGGCGGTCGGCGAGGCCGAGGCCCTCGCCGAGCTCCGCGAGCTGGCCTCGCGCAACCGGCCCACCACGCCGATGATCGGCCGCGGCTACTACGGCACGCTCACGCCCCCGGTCATCCTGCGCAACATCATGGAGAACCCCGCCTGGTACACGGCGTACACGCCCTACCAGCCCGAGATCTCCCAGGGCCGTCTGGAGGCCCTCATCAACTTCCAGACCATGGTCTCCGACCTCACCGGTCTGCCCATCACCGGAGCCTCCCTGCTGGACGAGGCCACCGCCGCCGCGGAGGCCATGACCCTCGCGCGCCGGGCCAGCAAGGTCAAGAGCGACGTTTTCGTCGTCGACGCCGACGTCTTCCCGCAGACCCTCCAGGTCCTGCGCACCCGGGCCGAACCCCTGGGCATCGAGGTCGTCGTCGCCGACCTCACCCGGGGCCTGCCCGAGGGCGACGCCTACGGCGTCCTGGTCCAGTACCCGGCCTCCAGCGGGGTCGTGCGTGACCCGAGCGCCGTCATCGCCCAGGCACACGAGCGCGGGGCCCTGGCCGTGGTCGCCGCCGACATCCTCGCGCTGACCCTCCTGCGTAGCCCCGGCGACCTCGGCGCCGACATCGCGGTCGGCTCCACCCAGCGCTTCGGCGTGCCGCTCGGATTCGGCGGACCGCACGCCGGCTACATGTCGGTGGGGGAGAAGCTCCGACGCCAGCTGCCCGGCCGCCTGGTCGGCGTCTCGGTCGACGACGCGGGCAAGCCCGCCTACCGCCTGGCCCTCCAGACCCGCGAACAGCACATCCGCCGTGAGAAGGCCACCAGCAACATCTGCACCGCGCAGGTCCTGCTGGCCATCATGGCCGGGATGTACGCGGTCTACCACGGTCCCGACGGGCTGCGCGCGATCGCCCGCCAGGTGCACACCCGCACGGCCGCCCTGGCCCGGGCCCTCACCCGGCGCGGCTTCGAGGTCGTCCACGGCTCCTACTTCGACACCCTGCGCGTGCGCGTGCCCAGCGCCGACCGCGTGGTCGAACGCGCCCTGGAGGCCGGAGTCAACCTGCTGGGCGTCGACCAGACCACGGTCGGCCTGAGCGTGGACGAGACCACCACCGTCGCCGACCTGGAGACGGTACTGGCCGCCTTCGGCGAGGCCGACCGCGGAGCCGGTCGGGCCCCGGTTGCCGTGGACGAGGACGCCGACCTGCTGCCCGCCGACCTCGCGCGCGGCGTCGACTACCTCACCCACCAGGTGTTCAACACCCACCGCAGCGAGACCTCCCTGCTGCGCTACATGCGCCGCCTGTCCGACCGCGACCTGGCGCTGGACCGCACGATGATCCCGCTGGGCTCGTGCACCATGAAACTCAACGCCACGGCCGAGATGGAGTCCATCACCTGGCCGGAGTTCGCGGGCCTGCACCCCTTCGCCCCGCTCGACCAGGCCGCGGGGAGCGTCTCGCTCATCCGCGACCTCGAGGGATGGCTGGCCGAGGTCACCGGTTACGACGCCGTGTCCCTCCAGCCCAACGCCGGTTCGCAGGGCGAGCTCGCCGGACTGCTCGCGATCCGGGGCTACCACCGCTCGCGCGGTGACGAGCACCGGGACGTCTGCCTCATCCCCAGCTCCGCGCACGGCACCAACGCCGCCAGCGCGGTCATGGCGGGTATGCGGGTGTCCGTGGTGGCCTGCGCCGAGGACGGCAACGTCGACCTCGACGACCTGCGGGCGAAGATCGCCAAGCACGGCGGGGAGCTGGCGGCCATCATGGTCACCTACCCCTCCACCGCGGGCGTGTACGAGGACACCATCACCGAGGTCTGCCGGCTGGTCCACGAGGCGGGCGGCCAGGTCTACGTGGACGGCGCCAACCTCAACGCCCTGGTCGGTTGGGCCAAGCCGGGCGAGTTCGGCGCCGACGTCAGCCACCTGAACCTGCACAAGACCTTCTGCATCCCGCACGGCGGCGGCGGCCCGGGCGTGGGCCCGGTCGCGGTCCGCTCGCACCTGGCCGGCTTCCTTCCCAACCACCCAGGGCAGCCCGGCGCGGGCCCGCACACCGGGGTGGGTCCGGTCTCGGCCGCCCCGTTCGGCTCCGCGGGCATCCTGCCCATCTCCTGGGCGTACGTGCGCATGATGGGCGGCGACGGCCTGCGCGCGGCCACCGAGACGGCCGTGCTCTCGGCCAACTACGTGGCCAAGCGCCTGGAACCCCACTACCCGGTGCTCTACACCGGTGAGAACGGGCTGGTCGCGCACGAGTGCATCATCGACATCCGCCCGCTCCAGAAGGCCACGGGCATCAGCAACGAGGACATCGCCAAGCGCCTGATGGACTACGGCTTCCACGCGCCCACGATGTCCTTCCCGGTCAACGGCACGCTCATGGTGGAGCCCACCGAGAGCGAGAACCTCGCCGAACTGGAGCGGTTCGTGCGGGCGATGATCTCCATCCGGGGCGAGATCGACCGCGTGGCCAAGGGTGAGTGGGACGCCGAGGACAACCCGCTGCGGCGCGCCCCGCACACCGCCGAGGCGGTCACCGCCGACGAGTGGGACCGGGCCTACACGCGCGCCGAGGCCGCGTACCCGCTCGCGTCGCTGCGCCAGGACAAGTACTGGCCGCCGGTCGGCCGGATCGACCAGGCCTACGGCGACCGCAACCTGGTCTGCTCCTGCCCGCCGCCGGAGGCCTTCGAGCTGTAGGCGAGCGGACTCGGGACGTGCGCGTTCCGGGGCCTGAGTACGAGGGGGCGCCCGCCCGTGTGCGAGGGGGCGCCCCCCTTGCGCGTGCGCGGCGCGCTCCCGGGCGTGCCCGCGCGCACCGCGACGGTGGAGGAGCGGCGCGTTAGAGTTTGCACAGCCGCCGACCCCGCCCAGACCGGTCGCGGTCACGCCTCGCGGTCCGCGCTCCCCGTCGCTCGGGCCCCACACCCCCACGGAAAGCGGAACGAATGACCACGACGTCCGGAACCCCCGCGCGCTCTGGCCCCGCCGACCCACCGCGACCCGCTCCCAGGGCCACCGACCCGGAGGACGACCAGGACGCCGCCGCGTCCTCGTCGGAGTCCGTCCCGGACCTGTGCGACCAGGCCCGGGACCTCGCGGAGAACGGACACCTCAAGAGAGCCGCCACGCTCTACCAACGGGCGGTCGCCGCCAACCCGCCGCCCCGCGCGCAGGCTCGGGCGCTGCTCGGCCTGGCCGTGGTCCAGGACCAACGCGGGGACACGGCCGCGTCCCGGGAGGCGGCACGACGCGCCCTGGCCACCGGCGACACCCGGTACGCCCCGCGCGCCGCCCACCACCTCGCCCTCTCCCTGGAACAGGAGGGCGACCACGGCGAGGCGGTCCGCACCTGGCACCGCCTCCTGGACCTGGGCGGCCCGGCCCGCGTCGCCGTGGCCCACTACGGGCTGGCACGCGAGGCGGAACTGCGCGGCGGGGACGAGGAGGCGGAGCGGCACTGGGAGGCGGCCCTGGAGCTCCCGCCCGGCGACGAGGCGATCAGCCGCCTGCACGCGGCCACGGTCGCGGAGGCCGCCCGCGACCTCGCCGGGCGGCTCCTCGCACGGGGACGTCCGGACGCCGCCGCCCTCGCGGTCGAGCGCGGTCTGAGCGTCGGCGACGATCCCGGGCTGCGCCTGCTGCGCGCCGCCACTCACCTGGAACGCGCCATCGCGGACGCGGGCACGGTGGTCGACCCCGCGTCCCCGTCAGAGGAGGAGCGCGGGCGGACGGAGCCCCGCACCTCGGGCGCGGCGGTGGAGCTGCTCGCGGGACTGCTGTCCCTGCGGGGGGAGCCGGACGCCGCGGCGCGGGTCTGGCGGGCCGGTCTGGACGACCGCGACCGGGAGACCGCGGAGGCGGTACGCGCCCGTCTGCGCAGACCCTTCGCCCACGAGCCGTCCGGGGACGGGGAGGAGCACCCCCAACCGTGGTGGGAGGGGTACCTGGAGGAGGCGGTGGCCACCTCCAGCGCTCCTGCCCTGGCCGGGGAGCTGTTCGCGGTCCTCACACAGGTACACGCCCTGCTGGCGGTGCCGGTGGTCGAGGGCGAGTCCCGCCCGGCGGTCCTGCGCGCGGCCATGGAGACCGCGCTGCGCACGCCGAGCGAGCTGGTGTGGGGTGGCTCCCTGCACGCCGACTTCAGGCGGCGGCTCAGTGAGGCGGTGGGTGAGGACGTCCTGCCGGAGCAGTGGCCGGACGGGGGCTGAGCGGGCCCGGGCTTCCGTGGGGCGGTGCCGGGGCCGCGAAGGGCTCTCCCGAGGGCGCTCGCGGCGCTCGGTTCAGGCCGCGACCCGGGGGCGGTGCGGGGCCACGACAGCGCCGTCGGGGAGGAGCTCACCGGTGTCGTCGAACAGCACGACACCGTTGCAGAGCAGGCTCCAGCCCTGCTCGGGGTGGCTGGAGACCACACGGGCGGCTTCGCGGTCGGTGTCCTCGAAGGAAGGGCAGGAGGGTGAATGGCTGCACATGTCAGAGCCTTTCGTCGGTGTGCTCCTCGTTGAGCTGAGGCCAACGTTAGTGGCTGACATCACATGATGTTGCCGGTTTGGGCCGACAATGTTCCCCGGCGTGTCCTGTTGGCCTTCCACAAGTGGGACACGCCCCGTGCGCGTCCGGTTCCTCCCCGCCCTCACCGTGACCGGATGCGGCCAGACCCACCCGGCACGGCCCCGGAACCGGGACCGTGCCGACGGAGCGCGGACTCAGTAGCCGCCTCTGGTCCGGCGCGCCGCCGGGCGGCCTCTCATGCCCGCGCCGGCCAAGCCGCCCCGCTGGAACGCCCGCACCAACTCGCCGCCGAGGTTGACCCCCGCGCCCAGGGCCAGCGCCACCATGACCGCCTCGGCGATACTGAGCAGCCCCGACACCGCCGTGCCCTGGGTGATCTCGATCAGACCCCGGTAGAGGATGCTGCCCGGAAGCAGCGGCGCGATCGACGGGATCAGATACGGCAGCACCGGCCGCTGGGTGCGCCGGGCCAACCAGTGCCCGACCACCCCCACCGCCATCGCGCCCATGATCGTGCCCACCACCGGGGGCACCTCCAGCCACAGGCGCAGCCCGGCGTAGATCAGCCAGATCATCACGCCCAGGGCGCCGATCGTGGGCAGCATGCGCGGGGGGACCGCGAGGGAGATCGCGAACGCCATGGCGATCCCGGCCGCGCCGATCAGCACCGGGACGTGCATGGCGGTCCCGGCCGAGGGAAGGTTCTCCAGGTCCAGGTCGATGCCCAGCCGGGTGGCGGTGTAGGCCACGGAGACCACACCCGCCACGATCGCGCCCAGGATGAAGAAGGTCTCCAGCAGGCGCGCGGCCGCCGAGACGTAGCTGCCGCTGATGCCGTCCTGGAGGCTGGACACCAGCGGGCGGCCGGGCAGCAGCGCCATGATGTTGCCGGTGATGATCGCCCCGGCCTGGAGTCCGAGGTTCAGCTCGGTACTGGCCCACAGCAGGCCCACACCGATGGAGGAGGCCACCACGGCCGCCGCCGCCATCTGGTAGAACTCCGCGACCCCCCGGTTGGCCAGGAACACCGAGGTGCGGTCGCCCAGCACCGTGGCCAGGAACGCGACGGCCGCCACGATCAGGTCACGGGGTGTCAGACCGCCGCCCACCATGAGGCTGGCGCTGGAGGCGATCAGGCCGAAGCCCACCGCGATCATCCAGTTCGGGTAGGGCATACGGGCCCTGCGGATCTGCTCCAGACGCGCGTTGGCGTCCTCCAGCTCCAGCAGCCCCAGCGCCGCCTGCTGCACCAGGGTGTGCAGCTCGTTGACGCGGAAGTAGTCGAGGGTACGGCGGCGCACCACCCGCTCCCCGGTGACGGGAGGGCTGTCACCGCCCGGATGGGTGGACAGGGAGATGGTGGTGAAGGTGACCGACACCTCCGAGCGGGGCAGGTCGAAGGCGACCGAAAGGCTCAGCATGGCCTCGCTGACGGCCTCGGTGCCCTCACCGCTGGCCAGCATCAACTCGCCCACGCGCAGGACGAGGTTGATCACCCGGGCGTCCGGGAGGTGGACGTCCTCGTCGTCCTCCAGGTTGTCCGGGGTCAGCTCGCGTTCGTGCTCCGCGCGCCAGTCGCGCATCCGGCTGAGCATGAACTCCTCGCTCGGCGGACCCGAGCGATCCCGCTTGCTTGGCATGGCTGTACTCCGTTTCCTCCCCGTCGCCCGCACCCCTGATGATCGGCGTACCGCCTCGGCAACCCCAAGGGGGACGCCGCGTCCGTGCGCGCGGTTCGCCCTCCGGCCGCGGCGGCGGCGGTGAGTTCGGTCACCGGATCATCCTGTCAAGGGGCGTGGTTCGTCATGGTGGGCGACGCGCCGGGTCTCGGGCGCGCGCGGGGCTCGAACGACGGTGGTCAGGACGGAGGACCCGGGGCCCGAGAGTCGCGGGCCCCGTCCTGTTCCGTGTGCTGTCCGGGGCGGACCAGTCCGCTCTCGTACGCGTGCACGACGGCCTGCACGCGGTCGCGCAGGCCGAGCTTGGTGAGGATGCTGCCGACGTGGGACTTGACGGTGGTCTCGCCCACCACCAGGTGCGCGGCGACCTCGGCGTTGGACCAGCCCCGGGCGATGAGCCGCAGCACCTGGCGCTCGCGGACGGTGAGGGGGTCCTCGTCCGGTTCGGGTGCCGCGTCCGGCGTCGGCAGGAGGGGGGCGAAGCGGTCCAGCAGGCGGTGCAGGACGGTGGGGGAGACCACCGAGGCGCCCCGGGCGACCACCTCGACCGCCGACACGAGCTCGGTGGGCGGAACGTCCTTGAGGAGGAACCCGGAGGCGCCCGCGCGCAGCACTCCGATGACGTTCGCGTCCAGGTCGAAGGTGGTCAGGGCGAGGACGTGCACCCGGTGGCCCAGGGGGCGGGCCCACTCGACGATGCGCCGGGTGGCCTCGATCCCGTCCATGCCGGGCATGCGCACGTCCATGAGCACGACGTCGGGGAGCAGACCGCGCGCGGCCCGGACGGCCTCGCGGCCGTCCGCCGCCTCGCCGACCACGGACAGGTGGGGTGAGGACTCCAGGATCATGCGGAAGCCGGCGCGGACGAGGGGCTGGTCGTCGACGAGGAGGACGGAGACGGGTACGGAGTCGGACACGGCCCGATTCTCCCCTACAACGGGAGTTCTCGGGCCCCGAACCCGCCGGACTACCCGTGTTCGGGGTCGACGGGGCGCCGCCCTACCCCCGAACGGTCGCGGTACTCCGCCGGACTACCCGTGTTCGGGGTCGCCAGAGGCGGGAATCCAGGGACTCGGCAGCGGGGGCGGTGTCCCGCCGAACTCCGGGCACAGGGCCTGGTGCTCGCACCAGCCGCACAGCTTGCTGCGCCGCGGCTCCCACGTCCCGGCGCGCCCCGCCTCCTCGATCCGCGCCCAGATCCCGCCGATCTCGGCCTCGGCCGCCGCGAGTTCCTCTTCGGTGGGGTCGTACCAACGGACCGAACCGTCTCCCAGGTAGACGAGCTGGAGACGGGCGGGCACCACGCCCAGGTCCCGCCAGATCATCACCGCGTAGAAGAAGATCTGGAACTTGGCCTTGTCCTCGAAACGGGGGTGCGGTGACTTGCCGGTCTTGTAGTCGACCACGCGGATGCGTCCGTTGGCGGCCACGTCCAGCCGGTCCACGTAGCCGCGCAGCCGCAGGCCGGTGGGGAGCGCGACCTCCAGCCGCATCTCCCGCTCGCGCGGTTCCAGGCGCTCGGGGTCCTCCAGGTCGAAGTACCGCCGGACCAGGGTCCGGGCCGACTCCAGCCACGTGTCCAGCCCCTCCCCGCCGGGAAAGAGGTGTTCGGCGACCTCGGGCCTGCCGTCCCTGATCCGCGCCCACTCGGGGTCGACCAGGTCGACCGCGGTGCTCGGGGTACGGGTCCGCGCGGGCAGCTCGTAGAGCCGTTCCAGACACGCGTGGACCAGGGTGCCGCGCAGGGCGGCGGCGCTGGGAGCCTCGGGAAGGCGGTCGATGGCGCGGAACCGGAACAGCAGCGGGCACTGGAGGAAGTCCGAGGCCCGGGAGGGCGAGAGGGCGGACGGCAGGGGCGCGGTGGTCATGTTGCGAGCCTATGAGAGGCGCGGACCCGTCCGGGGCCTCCCACGGACCGGGGGCACGCGCCGACCCCGACCGCACCTGGCGGGGGCGCCCGGGGAACACGCCCTAGTGTGGAGGAGTGAGCAGAGGTAGCGACCAGTCCCGGCCCCGTCCCGACGACCGTGAGCGGAAGAGGCCCGGATTACTGTTGGGCCGCCCCTTCGGGGTCCCCGTCTACGTCACCGCGTCGTGGTGGATCGTCGCCGTCCTGATCACACTGGTGTACGGGGGGATCGTCCAGTCGCGCCTGGCCCTGGGCCCCGCCTCCTACCTGCTGGCGTTCGTCTTCGCGGTCCTGCTCTACGCCTCGGTGCTCGTCCACGAGCTCGCGCACTCGCTGGTGGCCCGCGGCTACGGGCTGCCGGTGCGCCGCATCGTCCTGTACGTGCTGGGCGGCGTCTCCGAGATCGACCGGGAGGCCCCCACCCCGGGACGCGAGTTCTGGATCGCCTTCTCCGGGCCCCTGCTGTCACTCCTGCTGGCGGCGGGCGCGTTCGCGCTCGCCCATCTGGCCGACCCGTTCAGCGTGCCCGGTGAGCTGCTGTTCCAGCTCTGGATCGCGAACCTGCTCGTGGGCGTGTTCAACCTCCTGCCCGGGTTGCCGCTGGACGGCGGCCGCCTGTTGCGCGCCGGGGTCTGGAAGCTGACCGGTCGCCCGCACACCGCGAGCGTGGTCGCCGCCTGGGGCGGCCGCGTCCTGGCCCTGCTCGTGGTGGCGCTGCCGTTCCTGTTCGCGTGGAGCGCGGGCAGCGCCCCCGGACCGTGGGCGATCGTGTGGGGCGTGCTCCTGGCCGGGTTTATGTGGATGGGCGCGACCGAGGCCCTCAACAACGCCCGGGTCCGGGCCCGGGTACCGGGACTCCGGGCCCGCGAGTTGGCGCGGCCGGTCGTGTCCGTCCCCGCCGACCTGCCGCTGGCCGGTGCCGACCGGCGCGCCGACGAGGAGGGGGCGGACGAGGTCGTGGTCACCGACGCTGGGGGGACGGTGGTCTCCGTGGTGCACCCGGCGGCGGCGGAGGCGATCACCGACGCCCGCCGCGCCTGGGTGCCGGTCTCGGACGTGGCGCGCGCGCTCACCGAGCACTCGACCGTCTCCGCCGACCTGGAGGGCGAGGAGCTGCTGACCGAGCTCACCCGCCACCCCCTGCCCGAGTACCTGGTCCGGGAGGCCGACGGCGCGCTACTGGGTCTGCTGCGGGCCTCGGACGTCAACGCCGTGATCTCCGGGCGCTCCCCCCGGCGGGGATGACGACGGGGGCGCGAGGCGGGCCCGGACACCGTGGAGCCGGGCCCGGTACGGGGGCTCAGCGGCTGGCACCCTCGGGCCACAGCACCGTGACGGGGCGGTGCACCTGGTGGGCGTAGGCGACCACGTCGGCCGTTCCTCCGGGGCCACGGGCCGGCTCGCCGTCCCAGACCGCCACCAACTGGTCGCACCGTTCCACGAGCAGGCGCCCCGCGGCCATGTGAGCGCTCGGGTCGGACTCGTCGTGCGGTAACGCGTGGACCAGGACGGCCTGCCCCAGGAGGCGGTCGTACACCGGGTGGTGCTCGTTCGGGAGTGCCTCCCGGTACCCGGTCGCGGGGATGATGGCCTCCAACGGGGCGCCGGTGGCCACCACCGCCTCGGCGAAGACGACGTCGGCGCCGTCGGCGAGACAGGACAGGCCCACCATCTCGCATCCGTACGGTTCCAGATGAGCCTTGACCAGATCGGCGACGGCGCCGCTCACGTCAGGGGTCAGGTTGCGGTGTCCGGTGATCCCGATACGAATCACATAACCTCCCTGCTGCTCGCTTCGCCGACTTTCTACCCACTGATGGGGATACCGGTAACCAGTGAGGAGAGCCTGCCGTCGAGGTCCTCGACGCAGTGCGCCCTGGGCCCCCGGTAGCGCCGGCGGAAGGAGCGGACCCGGCCCACCACGCGCTCGGAGTCGAAGCGCACTCCGGTGGTCAGCGCCTCCTGGGCGAGGCGGAAGGCCTCGTCCACGTCCCCGGCCTCGGCGTGTGCGGAGGCCAGTTCCACCTTGAGCAGCGCCGACTGCTTGACGTTGCGGGGCGCGGGGGCCACGGCCTCGGCGAAGGCGGCGCGGGCGTCGTGCGGGCTGCGCAGCCGGACCCCCACCAGGGCGCGGTACCCGGCGACCTTGGCCCGGTCGAAGGAGAACACCCAGGGCCAGGGCGGCTGCGCGTTGTCCGGGCTGTCCGCCTCACGCTCGGCGCGCCGGATGGCGCGGGCGGCGGAGACGCGGTCGCCCAGACCGGCGTGGGCGAGCGCCCCGATGCAGGCCAGCCAGGCGCGTGCGGTGGGGTGCGCGGACGGACCCAGCACGTGCTCGGCCTCCTGGACCAGGCCGAGGCCGAGCTCTGGGTCCTCGGCCACGTCGATCTCGAAGGAGGCCAGCGATCCGAGCATGTACACGTCCAGCAGGCGCATCCCGGCCTGACGGGCACGCACCACGGCCGTCCGGTAGTGCATGCGCGCCGAACCCATGTCGCCCAGGTCGGCGCTGAGCCAGGCGGCGAACCCGGAGGCCTCGCTGGCGGCGGCGCTGAGCTCGGTGTGGAAGACGGTCCCGCGCGCGTTGCCGAGCATCTGTTCGGCCAGGTGCACGTGGGCCACGGCGCTGGGCAGCAGGTGACGGGCGGGGGAGGTGGCGTCCATACGGCGCTGTCCTCCGGTGATGGAGCGCAGGGCCGGTGCGGTGGTCTCGTTGATGCCGTGGTGGACCTCCTGTCCTCCGGACGGGCGCCCCGCCACGATGGGGGCCCCACCGGTGACGGGTCTGGCGGGGTCACGGCGGCGGACGGGGTTGCGTCCGCTCGCCGCGGGCTCCTCGCGGGCTCCCGCGCCGGGCGTACGCGTGCCGACCTCGTTCGGTTCCCGCGTGCATCCGGGAGCGCCGGGGGCCTCGGTTGCTCCCGTGTCGGGGCCGTCCCCGGTACCGCCGAAGCGCAGCAGATGGAGCGGGATCTCCAGGCGGCGGGCGAGGTCGTGCACCTGGCTGACGGTGAGGGACTGCTGCCCGTTGACGACCCGCGAGACCCAGCTCTGCGAGTAGGTCAGGGCCTGCGCCAGCTCTCCCTGGGACCATCCGCGCGCCGCGCGCACGCCCTCGATGACCGTCGGCATGTCGCAGGTGGCCAGAGCGTCGGCCATGCGCGGTCGGGTCCACAGGTCGTGGGGCAGTTCACCGTCGTGATGGGGCATGAGGCCAAGGTTAGGGATTCCGTGAGCGCTTGGTGGCTATGTGTGAAAAAGAAAGTGTGATGCGTGATCCGCATACCGGTGTTCGTGCCTGCTCAGGGTGGTGCACAGTGGGTGTGGTCGTTGGTTCGGCGCGCGACGTGTCGCGCCGGGCCCGGAGGAAGACAGGGAGGCCGTGTGACCGTTGAGACACCGCCGGCGGGGAGCCCGAGCCTGGCCGGGAGCGGACGCCGGGACCGTGGTGCCCCGCCCGCGGGCGTGTTCGGCGCGCACGTCCCCACCGAGGCCGTGTGCCGGGTGGACCTGGCCACCCTGGCGTTGCGGGGCATGGCCGCCGAGCTCCGCGCACGGGGTGTCGAGGCGCGGGAGGACGGTGTGTACGGCCTGGTCGACGCGGGGCCCCTCACCCGCCCGCAGCGCGCCCTGCTGCGGCCGCACCGGGGGGACCTCTGGTGGTGGATGCGCTGGCCCTGCCAGGACGACGTCCCCTCGGGCCCGTGCGGTGTCCCGCTCTCCCCGGTGGCCCGTACCTCCGACGCGGCGAGGAGGATCGTCGGCGCCCTGAGCCACGCGAGCGAGGGCGGCTGACGTGTCCGGACCCGGGCCCCCTCCCGGGTCCGGACCACCATGACGGGCTGTGCGGGAGCACGGTCCCGGGTGTCGTGACGGTGTCTGGGGCGCCCCCGTGCCCCAGTCTCCCTCTGCGCGGGCCCCAGACCCGTACGGCACCCGAAGCGGTACCGTCCCGCCGGTCGCGCCCAGTGGCCGGAGCTCCACGCGGGACGGTGGTGTTCACCCCCGAGGGTCCCGACTCCTGCCCCGGGGTCGGGGCCCTCACCCCGACGGTCCGCCGCGGAGGACCCCTAGACCTCCGCGGCGGACAGGGCCGCCCCGACGATCCCGGCCGTGTTGCGCAGCTCCGCGGGCACGATCGGCGTCCGGATGTCCAGGTGGTGGAGGAACTTGTGCGCCTTGCGGCTCACTCCGCCGCCGACCACGATCAGGTCCGGCCACACCAGGTCCTCGACGGTCCTGTAGTAGCGCTGGAGTCGGTGCTTGGCCCAGTCGTGGTATGACAATCCCTCCCGTTCCTTGGCGCCGGAGGAGGCGCGTGACTCCGCGTCGTGGCCGCCGATCTCCAGGTGGCCGAACTCGGTGTTGGGCACCAGTCGGCCGTCCACGACCAGGGCGCTCCCGATCCCGGTGCCCAGGGTGGTGAGCAGCACGGTGCCGTCCACGTTCCGGGCCGCGCCGTAGCGGTTCTCCGCCAGGGCCGCCGCGTCGGCGTCGTTGAGCACCCGCACCGGTCGGCCCGCGGCCTCGGCGAACAGGGCGCGAGCGTCGGTGCCCACCCAGCTCTTGTCCAGGTTGGCGGCGGTACGCACCACCCCGCCCTGTACCACGCCGGGGAACGTGACGCCCAGGGGGGAATCCCCGGTCTCGGGGAAGTGCTCGGCGATCTCGCCCACGATCTCGGCCACGGCGGCCGGATCGGCGTGCTCGGGGGTGAGGATCTTCAGGCGGTCCCGCAGGAACTCACCGGAGACGAGATCGACCGGGGCGCCCTTGATCCCGCTCCCGCCGATGTCGATTCCCAGGCCCGTGGTCTGCTGTGACATGGGTCGTGTCTCCCGAGGTCCTCGTGTTCGGATGTGCGCGGTGGATGGTCCACACGCCTGATACTGCCCAACCGCCGGGGTTCCCGCACACCCGTCCACGCGTTCCCGGCGGGGCGGCCCGTTCTTCGCGGTGCCCGGGGGCCGATACGCTGGGCGACTGCCCAGACCAAACGCGACGTGGGAAGACGAGAGCGACGTTGACCGGTATCCATGGCCGCCGCGGCCCCTTCACCGACGGCGACACCGTGCAGTTGACCGACCCGAAGGGTCGCATGCACACCATCACACTGCGCGAGGGCGGGACCTTCCACTCGCACAAGGGCAAGGTCGAGCACGACGACCTCATCGGTGAGCCCGACGGCAGCGTGGTGCGCTCCAACACCGGGACCGCGTACGTGGCGCTGCGCCCCCTGCTCATCGACTACACGCTGTCCATGAAGCGCGGGGCGACCATCGTCTACCCCAAGGACGCCGCCCAGGTCCTGGTGGAGGCCGACATCTTCCCGGGAGCCCGGGTGGTCGAGGCCGGGGCCGGTTCCGGAGCGATGTCCAACTGGCTGCTGCGCGCGGTCGGCGAGCACGGCATGGTCCACTCCTACGAGCGCCGCGAGGACTTCGCGAAGATCGCCCGCCGCAACGTCGAGAACTTCCACGGCGGCCCGCACCCGGCGTGGAAGCTCACGGTGGGTGACCTGGTCGAGGAGCTTGACGAGACCGACGTGGACCGCGTCTTCCTGGACATGCTCGCCCCCTGGGAGTGCCTGGACGCGGTGGCCGGAGCCCTCATCCCCGGCGGCCTGGTGTGCTGCTACGTGGCCACGACCACCCAGCTGTCACGCGTGGTGGAGGAACTCCGCGCCGACGACCGCTTCTACGAGCCGCGCTCCTGGGAGACCATGCTGCGCACCTGGCACGTGGAGGGCCTGGCCGTGCGCCCCGACCACCGGATGATCGGCCACACCGGCTTCCTCGTGGTCGCGCGCCGCCTCGCCGACGGCGTGGAGGCCCCCGAGCGCCGGCGCCGCCCGGCCAAGGGCGCCTACGGCAAGGACTACGAGGCGGCCCGCGCCGCCGCCGACGCTGGCGCCGCGGCGGCCGGTGCCGTCCCGGCCGCGCCCGCCCCTGCGGAGGGGACGGGCGTCGAGGCCGCCGCCCCGGACCGGGCGGAGACCGGGGGCGACGCGTAGCGATCGCGCCGCGCCCACGGCCCAGGGGCCCGTCCGGAGTCGATCCGGGCGGGCCCCTTCCGCGTGTTCGAGAGTGTCCGGAAAAGGCGCCGCAGGAAAGGCGTGGCGCGCCCCGCTCCGGGGAAGGTGCTTGCCGCAACCCCGCCGCAGAGGTTACTTTCTCATTACGTCGGGCCTTTCGCTACCACTCTGACCTGGCTGGACACAAGTTCCCGAAATGAGGCCCACGACACTCGTGCGGGGTTACAGGTTAGGAATTGGGCATGGGTAGGTAGGTTTCCGAGTAGTTCCTACAGGGAGGTGGCGGACGTGGCCGAACGCGAGGACGAGCGCCAGGGCGATCGGGACCAAGAAGTCGCTGAGCTCACGGCCCAGGTGGCCTACATGGAGAAGGAACTCAGCGTGGTCCGGCGCAAGCTCGCCGACTCACCCCGACATGTACGTCTGCTGGAGGAGCGCCTGCGGGAGGCCCAGGCCAACCTCGCGGGCGCCAACGGGCAGAACGAACGGCTCGTCTCCACGTTGAAGGAGGCGCGCGAACAGATCGTCGCGCTCAAGGAGGAGGTCGACCGGCTCTCGCAGCCGCCGTCCGGCTTCGGTGTCTACCTCGGTGCGCGTGAGGACGACACGGTCGAGATCTTCACCAACGGCCGCAAGATGCGGGTCAACGTCAGTCCCTCCGTGGACCTGGACAACCTGCGTCCGGGCCAGGAGGTCATGCTCAACGAGGCGTTCAACGTCGTCGAGGTGGAGTCGTTCGAGACGGTCGGCGAGGTCGTCATGCTCAAGGAGCTCCTCGAGGACGGCGAGCGCGCCCTGGTGATCTCGCACCACGACGACGAGAGGATCGTCCGCCTGGCGGAGCCGCTGCGCGACGAGCCCGTCCGTCCCGGTGACTCGCTGCTGATGGAGCCGCGTTCCGGGTACGTGTACGAGCGCATTCCCAAGTCCGAGGTGGAGGAGCTCATCCTGGAGGAGGTCCCCGACATCTCCTACACCGACATCGGCGGACTGTCCGGCCAGATCGAGATGATCCGCGACGCGGTCGAACTGCCCTTCCTCCACAAGGACCTCTTCCGCGAGCACCAGCTCACCCCGCCCAAGGGCGTACTGCTGTACGGCCCGCCCGGGTGCGGCAAGACGCTGATCGCCAAGGCGGTCGCCAACTCGCTGGCCAAGCGGGTGGCCGAGCGCACGGGCAGGGACGTCGGCAAGAGCTTCTTCCTCAACATCAAGGGTCCGGAACTGCTCAACAAGTACGTGGGCGAGACCGAGCGGCACATCCGCCTGGTCTTCCAGCGCGCTCGGGAGAAGGCCTCCGAGGGCACCCCCGTCATCGTGTTCTTCGACGAGATGGACTCGATCTTCCGTGTCCGCGGCTCGGGGGTCTCCTCCGACGTGGAGAACACCATCGTCCCGCAGATGCTCAGCGAGATCGACGGTGTGGAGGGCCTGGAGAACGTCATCGTCATCGGCGCCTCCAACCGTGAGGACATGATCGACCCGGCGATCCTGCGGCCCGGTCGTCTGGACGTCAAGATCAAGGTCGAGCGGCCCGACGCCGAGGGCGCGCGGGACATCTTCGGCAAGTACGTCACCGAGGAACTCCCGTTGCACGAGGAGGACCTGGCCGAGCACGGCGGTTCCGCGCGGGCCACGGTGGACGCCATGATCCAGCGGGTCGTGGAGCGGATGTACACCGAGGGCGAGGAGAACCGCTTCCTGGAGGTCACCTACGCCAACGGTGACAAGGAGGTCCTGTACTTCAAGGACTTCAACTCCGGCGCGATGATCGAGAACATCGTCTCCCGGGCCAAGAAGATGGCGATCAAGGACTTCATCGACCAGCAGTCCCGGGGTCTGCGCGTCTCCCACCTGCTCCAGGCGTGCGTGGACGAGTTCAGCGAGAACGAGGACCTGCCCAACACCACCAACCCGGACGACTGGGCCCGGATCTCGGGCAAGAAGGGCGAACGCATCGTCTACATCCGGACGCTCGTGACCGGGAAGAAGGGGGCCGACGCCGGTCGGTCCATCGACACCGTCGCCAACACCGGGCAGTACCTGTAGGAACGCCGCGCGAGAAGCGTTCGAGGGGCCGACCAGGACACTGGTCGGCCCCTCCCGCCGTCCGGACGAACCGCCGCCCGTGTCGACACGGTGATGACCCACGGCCCCCGGTGCCGCTGCGGCTCGGGGGAGCGCAATGGAACCGGGGCGGGGGTCGTGCGGATCGGTTCCCGTTTCCCTTTCGGGAGAAACTGGATAAACCACTACGAACTGCGGCGACACGCCGATGATGGGCTCTCGGAAACGCCCGGGAAGACGGCGCTTAGGCCACAATTGGCGCGGAAGCGTTCAAGACAGGTCCGCGGCGGATAACCTCTCATCATGAGTGTGCGGCGGATTATGGGTATCGAGACCGAATACGGGATCTCCGTGCCGGGAAACCCCGGAGCCAACGCGATGGTCACCTCCACCCAGGTGGTCAACGCCTACCTGGCCGCGTCGGCGGCCCGGGCCAGGAGGGCGCGCTGGGACTTCGAGGAGGAGAACCCGCTGCGCGACGCCCGCGGGTTCGACCTGGCCCGTGAGGTCGCCGACCCCACCCAGCTGACCGACGAGGACCTGGGCCTGGCCAACGTCATCCTCACCAACGGTGCGCGGCTCTACGTGGACCACGCGCACCCCGAGTACTCGGCGCCCGAGGTCACCAACCCCCGGGACGCGGTGCTGTGGGACAAGGCGGGCGAACGGGTGATGGCCGACGCGGCCGCCCGTGCCGCCGCCACCCCGGGCATCGAGCCGATCCAGCTGTACAAGAACAACACCGACAACAAGGGCGCCTCCTACGGCTGCCACGAGAACTACCTGATGAACCGGTCGACGCCCTTCGGCGACATCGTCCGGCACCTCATCCCGTTCTTCGTCTCCCGGCAGGTGGTCTGCGGTGCGGGCAAGGTGGGGATCGGCGCGGACGGCCGGGGCAGCGGCTTCCAGATCTCCCAGCGGGCGGACTTCTTCGAGGTCGAGGTGGGCCTGGAGACCACCCTGAAGCGCCCCATCATCAACACCCGTGACGAGCCGCACGCCGACCCGGACCAGTACCGGCGCCTGCACGTCATCATCGGTGACGCCAACATGAGCGAGGTCTCCACCTACCTGAAGCTGGGGACCACCGCGCTGGTGCTGTCGATGATCGAGGACGGCTTCCTCAGCGCGGACCTGTCCCTGGAGACCTCGGTGGCCGACCTGCGCGCGGTCTCCCACGACCCGGGGCTGACCCACAGGGTGCGGTTGCGCGACGGGCGCCGGATGACGGCGCTGGAGCTCCAGGGCGAGTACCTGGACCAGGCCCGCAAGTACGTCGAGGACCGCTTCGGCACCGACGTGGACCCCGACACGGCCGACGTCCTCGACCGCTGGGAGTCGGTCCTGTCACGGCTGGCCGCCGACCCGATGGACCTGGCGGCCGAACTGGACTGGGTCGCCAAGCTCAAGGTCCTGGAGGGCTACCGCTCCCGGGACGCGCTGGACTGGTCCCACCCCCGGCTGCAGCTGGTGGACCTGCAGTACTCCGACGTCCGTGAGGACAAGGGCATCTACAACAGGCTGGCCGCGCGCGGCCGGATGCGGCGTCTGGTGGAGGAGGCGGACGTGGTCCGGGCGGTCACCGAACCGCCCGAGGACACCCGTGCCTACTTCCGGGGGCGTTGTCTGGCCAAGTACGCGGACGAGGTGGCCGCCGCCTCCTGGGACTCGGTCATCTTCGACCTCCCGGGGTACGACTCGCTCCAGCGCGTGCCGACCCTGGAGCCGAGCCGAGGGACCAGGGAGCACGTGGGCGGGCTGCTGGACGCCTCGCCGACCGCCGCCGACCTGGTGGCCGTCCTGGGGGGCAACCGCAGGGGCTGACCTCGGTGGACGGTGGTCCGTGTGTCCCCTTCCGGGAGCGGCCCACCGTCCGGTCCCCGTGGCGGCCTGCGGGCTCGGGGGCCGCACGCGAGCGTCCCCGCCCGCTGGACGCGGACGGGGACGCCGGTGGAGCGACCGGTTCGGGGAACCGGGTCAGGTGCCGCGGGGGCAGCCCGGACTAGCTGGTCCGGAGCCGCACGCCCCAGGAGTTCACCATGGGGGTGACCTCCTGGTAGAAGGTGGTCCCGCCGGTGCGGCAGTTGCCGGAACCGCCGGAGGTCACGCCCTGGGCCTGGGTGCCGGAGATGTAGGAGCCGCCGGAGTCGCCGGGCTCGGCGCACACGGTGGTCCGGGTCATGTTGGTGACGGTGCCCTCGGGGTAGCTCACCGACTGGCCGCGGGCCTGGATGGTGCCGCAGTGCCAACCGGTGGTGGAGCCGGAGCGGCAGACGGAGGAGCCGATCGGTGCCTGGCTGTGCCCGGTGACGGTGGCGTAGCCACCGGTGTTGTAGCGGCTGACCAGGTTGGTCAGCGTGAAGTTGGACGTACCGCGCACGAAGGCGGCGTCGTTGCCCGGGAAGACGGACTGCTCGAAGACGCCCCGACCGTCACCGATGGTCACCTGGGTGCCCACGCGGCCGCAGTGGCCGGCGGTGACGAACCCGGGCTGGCCCGAGGCGTTGGTGGCGGCGAAGCCGACCGAGCAGCGGCCGCCCATGGTGTAGGCCAGACCGCCGATGATCTGGGCGTAGAGCTCGGGCTGTTCGCTGCTGGTGACCTCCACGGCCGAGGCGTCCACACCGGCGTCGGCGAGCAGGCCGTCCACGTCGGCGCCGGAACCCTCCAGGACCTCCAGGACGACGGTGTCGCTCGCCACGTCCGGGTACCAGCCGACCACACCGGGCACGGCGTCGGCGGCGTTGAGCTCCTCGACGATCGCGTCGAGGCCCTCGATGCCGTAGGAGACCAGCTCGGCCTCCGCACCGGTGGCCTCCACGGCGTCGACGGCGGACGGGTCGGTGACCAGAACGGTCAGTTCGAGCGACTCGGTGTCGAAGACGGAGCCGCCGTAGGCGTCTCCGGCGGCCTCGGCCGCGGCCTCGTCGACCTCGAAGGCCTGGTCCTGGGCGGTCAGCAGTTCGTCGGCCTCGAGCGGGGTCAGGCCGAGGTCGCGCTGGAGCGCCTCCTGCATGGAGACGGCGTCGGCCTCCGGGGTGGGTGACTGGGGGAGCGAGGCGGTGCCGGCGATGGCGCCCGGAGTCGCGGACAGCACCAGGCCGAAGGCCAGGGCTCCCGTTCCGATGGCGGAGACGACGGGGGAGGGTCGCATGAGGTCCCTACTCTCCTGGGGGGATTGACGGGGGATCGGGGTCGAACTCGTGCCGACCCCAGGCGTTCACCGAGACATTCGGTAAACAACGCCTAACCATAGGTGCACGTTTTGGTGAGGGAAAGACCGCCAGAAGGGTGCAGCATTCAGATCGGTGTCGGGTCACCGGATGACCGGTCACCTGGCGGTCGCAGAACGTGGCGGTGTCGGCGGCCACCTCGTGGTTGTCGGAGTCGATGCGCTACCGACCGAATTCGTGCGCTTGCCGCAAGAGGGGCATTTTGGCCACATGCGGACACCGGTACCCCGTACCAAACGTGGCCGCTCGGACACGCAGGCGTAACACCGGTGGTCATGGCTTCGCTCGCGGCGACAGGTCCGTGCGCACAGCGCCCGGGCGTGCGAATGGCGGGTGGCTGGGTGCGGTCCGGGGGCGGAACGGTCGCGTCCGGCCTCTCGGGGGTGTAGGGAACGCGGAGCGCCCCCGCCCGCCGGGTGGCGGACGAGGGCGCTCGGGCGGGGTCCGACGGGCCCCGCGCGTGGGCTAACCGGTGACGAGGCTGAGGTTCCAGCTGCTCAGTGCCGGTCCGACCTCCTGGTAGAAGGTGGTTCCGCCGGAGGAGCAGTTCCCGGAACCGCCCGAGGTCATGCCCTGGGCCTGGTCGCCGGAGATGAACGCACCGCCGGAGTCGCCGGGCTCGGCGCACACGTTGGTACGCGTCATGTCGGTGACGGTGCCCTCGGGGTAGCTCACCGACTGGCCGCGGGCCTCGATGCTCCCGCAGTGCCAGCCCGTGGTGGAGCCCGACCGGCACACGGCGGAACCGACCGGCGCCTGGCTGGAGCCGCCGACGGTCTGGTCACTGCCCGTTCCGTACGTGTTCACCAGGTTGGTCACGGTCCAGTTGGACGTGGCGCGGACGAAGGCCGCGTCGTCGCCCGGGAAGACCGACTGCTCGAACACACCGGAGCCGCCGCCGTCCGCGCTGGAGGCGGTGGTGCCGACCGTTCCGCAGTGTCCGGCCGTCACGAAGCCGTCACTGCCGGAGGAGTCGGTGACGGCGAAGCCGACCGAGCACCGCCCGCCGCCCATGTGGTAGGCGTCGCCGCCGACGATGTCGGCGTACAGCTCGGGGGTCTCATCGGCGCTCTCCACACGGACGGCGGAGGGGTCCACGCCCGCGGACTCGACGAGCCGTTCGGCGTGCGAGGCCTCGGTGGCCTCGATGACCACGGCGTCCTCGGCGCTGTCGGGGTACCAGCCGACGACGCCGGGCTGGCCGCCCGCGGCGTCGAGCTCGTCCATGATCGCGGCCAGGCCCTCGGTGCCGAGGGAGACCAGCGAGGTCCGGGCGCCGGTCTCCTCGACGGCCGTCACCGCGGCGCCGTCCGTCAACAGGACGGTCAGCTCCAGGGTGTCGGTGTCGAAGACCGAGCCGGCGTAGGCGTCTCCGGCGGCCTCGGCGGCCGCGGTGTCGATCTGTGTGGCCTCCGTCTGTGCGTCGAGAAGGTCCTCGGCCTCGAGCGGGGTGAGGCCGAGATCCCTTTCCAGGGCTTCCTGCATGGTGGTCGCCTCGCCCTGGGGCGAGGGCTCGGTGGGCGCGGTCACGGCTGAGGCGCCGGGCGCGACCGAGAACGCGAGCCCGAAGGCCAGCGCTCCCGTGCCGATCGCTGAGACGACGGGGGAGGGTCGCATGGTGCGTGTACTCCTTGGGGTGGGGGTGAGGGTGGGGGCGGGGGCGGTTCCCCGAGGGGACCGGCCCCGGGGAGCCTCGGATCTGCCGAGGGTCTCCACCGTGCACCGAGACGCTCGGTGAACGGACCCACACCATAGGTGAACGCCTTCGGCGGCGGAAGCCCGGTCAGGGATTTCCTCGCCCGGGCGGGAGTCCACGGGTGATCCGGTCATCGGAGGGCATGGGGTCGCGTGTTGGCGTGGGACCGCTCTGACCACCGTCTTCGATGACGCACCGTGCGCGGATCACATACTCGCGAGTACATCAAGGAGTTCGCCTGGCCGGATGCGGACACGGGAACCGGGTGCCAACAGTGACGGCGGGGTGACGTACGCGTACACCCCGTGGTCAGGATGGGGGAGTGGCGCGAAGGTCGTTTGGCACTCGAATGTGTGTGCGCATGGCGAACGGAAGGGGTGGGGGAGGGTGCGACGCAGCGTCACCCGGTGCTTCGCGGGACTTCGTCCCCCTTCGCGTGGACACGCCCGGAGCGCGGGCGCTCCTCGTGCCCGCGCCGCACCGATCCGACGGGACGATCCGAGGTAACTAGCGGGTATCGGGCCTGTGGAAGACGGTTGAGTCGGGGGCCGTTGGGCCAAGATAAGGGCGAGGGCCCCGAACGGGAGGTAATGACAGATGGCGAATGACAACGGCGGCCAGAAGCACTCCACCCGGCGTGACGAGGAGGTCGAGGAGACCGAGGCGGCACCGGAGGCGCAGGAGCGCAACGAGCAGCTCGACGAGGACGTCGACGACATCCTGGACGAGATCGACGACGTGCTGGAGAGCAACGCCGAGGACTTCGTGCGCCAGTTCGTGCAGAAGGGCGGTCAGTGACCCCGGGGTTCGCTGACAGCGCACTCGGGCGGCGACGGCCCCGGGGCGCGCGGGACTAGTGTCGGTCCCACCGGCCGGTACCAGCCCGGCCGCCAGGAACGACAGACAGACGACAGGCGCCCCACCCGCCCCCGAGACGGGGTGGGGCGCGAGCGGAGGGAGTCGCGTGTTCGAAGGTTTCGAGGGCGGACGGATGTCGGCCGCTTTCATGAGTGCGGGGACCTCGTCCTTCACCGAGTTTCTTCGGGAGGTCAAGCCCGAGCTGCTGCCCGGCCACCACGCCGGTTCGGCCGGGGCCCACGGCACGGCCGAGCACCTCACCCCGGACGCGACGACCATCGTCGCGCTGACCTTCCCCGGCGGTGTCCTGCTCGCGGGCGACCGGCGCGCCACGCAGGGCAACGTCATCGCCAACCGTGACATGGACAAGCTCTACCGGACGGACGAGTTCTCCGCGGTGGCCATCGCCGGTTCGGCGGGCATCGGCATCGAGCTCGCCAAGCTGTACCAGGTGGAACTCGAACACTACGAGAAGCTGGAGGGCCGCTCCCTCTCCCTGGAGGGCAAGGCGAACAAGCTCGCCCAGATGGTACGCGGCAACCTCGGCATGGCCATGCAGGGCTTCGTCGTGGTTCCGCTCCTGGTCGGGTTCGACGAGAACACTCGGCAGGGACGGGTGTTCAGTTACGACGCCGTGGGCGGTCGCTACGAGGAACACCGCTACTACTCGGTCGGCTCCGGATCGGTCTACGCCAAGGGCTCCGTCAAGAAGCTCTACCGGGACGACATGGACGAGACCACGGCGGTCAAGGTGGCGCTGGAGGCGCTCTACGACGCCGCCGACGACGACTCCGCCACCGGCGGACCCGACCTGCACCGCAGGATCTTCCCCCTCGTCGACGTCATCACCGAGGACGGACACCGGCGTGTCGGCTCCGACGAGGTCGCCCGGCTGGCGACGGAGGTCGTCGAGGGCCGTGCCGCCGAGCCCGACGGTCCCAAGGCACGGCTGAGCTGAGGCGACCCGAGCCTCCACCCCAGACCTCTCCCGACTAGGTAAGGAACGATCCGCGGTGTCGATGCCGTTCTACGTCGCCCCCGAACAGCAGATGAAGGACAAGGCGGACTACGCGCGCAAGGGCATCGCGCGCGGCCGCAGCGCCGTCGTCCTGCAGTACGAGGGCGGAATCCTGCTGGTGGCGGACAACATGTCCCGCACCCTGCACAAGATCAGCGAGCTGTACGACCGGATCGGCTTCGCCGCCGTCGGCCGCTACCCAGAGTTCGAGAACCTGCGCCTGATGGGCGTGCGCTTCGCGGACGTGCGCGGGTACCAGTTCGACCGCCGCGACGTCAGCGGCCGCCAGCTCGCCAACATCTACGCCCAGACCCTGGGCACCGTCTTCAGCGAGAGCCTCAAGCCCTGGGAGGTGGAGATCGTGGTCGCCGAGGTCGGCGACACGGCGGCCGAGGACGAGATCTACCGCATCACCTTCGACGGCTCCATCGTCGACGAGCAGGGCTTCGTCGCGGTGGGCGGCTCCTCCGAGCACGTGTCCAGCCAGCTCAAGGACAGGTTCGCCGCCGACGCCCCGCTCAGCGCGGCGCTGAACGCGGCCACCCGCGCCCTGGCCCACGACAACGGGGAGGAGCGTGAGCTGGAGGCCGCCAACCTGGAGGTCGCCGTGCTGGAGCGCTCCCGGGAGCACCGCAAGTTCCGCCGTATCCACGGCGACCGCCTGACCGCCCTCATCGAGGAGGGCAAGCGCGGCGCCGCCGGGGACGGGACCGACGAGTGATCTGACAGCACTACGGTGCGGCGCCGTCCGGGCGCCGCACCGGCCGGGCTGGTGGTGGGCGACGCGGCCCCGTCGTCCACACCACGGTGACGGGAAGTTGGTGAGGCCGCGTGGAACGACGGATCTTCGGGCTGGAGAACGAGTACGGGGTCACGTGCACCTTCCGGGGGCAGCGCCGCCTGTCACCGGACGAGGTCGCCCGGTACCTCTTCCGCAGGGTGGTCTCGTGGGGGCGCAGCAGCAACGTGTTCCTGCGCAACGGGGCCCGCCTGTACCTGGACGTGGGCAGCCACCCCGAGTACGCCACCCCCGAGTGCGACAGTCTCGTGGACCTCGTGGCGCACGACAAGGCGGGCGAGCGCATCCTGGAGGGCTTGCAGGTCGACGCCGAGCAGCGCCTCCACGAGGAGGGCATCGCCGGGGACATCTACCTGTTCAAGAACAACACCGACTCGGCGGGCAACTCCTACGGCTGCCACGAGAACTACCTGGTCGGTCGGCACGGAGAGTTCGGCCGTCTGGCCGACGTGCTCATCCCCTTCCTGGTCACCCGGCAGATCGTCTGCGGTGCGGGCAAGGTGCTCCAGACGCCCCGGGGCGCGCTGTTCTGCGTGAGCCAGCGGGCCGAGCACATATGGGAGGGCGTCTCCTCCGCGACCACGCGCTCCCGCCCCATCATCAACACCCGGGACGAGCCCCACGCGGACGCCGAGCGGTTCCGGCGTCTGCACGTGATCGTGGGCGACTCCAACATGAGCGAGACCACCACCCTGCTCAAGCTGGGCTCCACCGACCTCGTCCTGCGGATGATCGAGGCCGGGGTGGTCATGCGCGACTACACCCTGGAGAACCCGATCCGGGCGATCCGCGAGGTCAGCCACGACATGACCGGCCGCCGCAAGGTGCGCCTGGCCAACGGGCGCGAGGCCAGCGCCCTGGAGATCCAGCGCGAGTACCTGGAGAAGGTACAGGGCTACGTGGACCGGCACGGGACCGACGCCGTGGGCAAGCGCGTGCTGGACCTGTGGCAGCGCACCCTGGAGGCGGTGGAGACCCAGAACCTGGAGACGGTCCAGCGCGAGATCGACTGGGTGGCCAAGTACATGCTCCTGGAACGCTACCGGGACAAGCACGACCTCACCCTCTCCTCCCCCCGGGTGGCCCAGCTCGACCTCACCTATCACGACATCCACCGTGAACGCGGCCTGTTCTACCTGATGCAAAAGCGCGGACAGATGGACCGGGTGGTGGGCGACCTGAAGATCTTCGAGTCGAAGTCGGTGCCTCCGCAGACCACCCGCGCGCGGCTACGCGGCGAGTTCATCCGGCGGGCCCAGGAACAGCGTCGCGACTTCACCGTGGACTGGGTGCACCTCAAGCTCAACGACCAGGCGCAGCGCACCGTGCTGTGCAAGGACCCCTTCAAGTCCGTGGACGAGCGGGTCGAGAAGCTGATCGCCGGGATGTGAGCCGGTCGGCGGCCGCGGCCCCGGGGATGGCCGGTGACGGTCCCCCCGGGGCCGTGGCCCCACCGCGACCAGGGGTCCCGCTTACGGTGCCGGTCCACACCGCGTTCGCGTCAACCGAAATCCGGAACCGGATGCTCCCAGGGGCTGGCCGAACTCCGACTGTTCGGTAGTGTGACCCTGTCCTGAGCCGGAAATCAGAGGTTGTGACCCATGCACCGACGTGCTGCCGCCCTCGCGGTGCCACTGACCGCCATCGCCCTGGCGGTCTCCAGCTGCTCATCGATCCCGGAGGACTGGCGTACCCCCGCCTTCCTCCGCATGAACGACGACACGCTCGACTCCCGCCTGCCGCAGGTCACCGGTGACGTCGGCGAGGAACCGGAGATCACCTTCCCCGACATCGAGCCCCCGGACGAGGAGATCTCCGGTGTCGTGAGCAAGGGGTCCGGCGAGGACGCCCTGGTCGGTGCGGACGACCTGGTCATCGCCAACGTCGTCCAGTACCAGTGGACGGCACCCGGTGAGGGCGAGCCGGTCGAGGGGCAGTCCAGCTACGAGAACGGCGCTCCGGACCTGATCCGCATGGACCAGATGCCCGAGTACATCACCGAGACGCTGGTCAGCCAGCCCATCGGCAGCCGCGCCGTCTACGTCTTCCCGGCGCTGTCCGCCGAGGAGATGGCCCAGGCCGAGGCCATGGGTCAGACCGCCCCCGAGGGCGCCAGTGTCCTGGTCATCGACATGGTCGACCGGTTCAGCAAGGGCGCGGTCGTGCCCGGTGAGCAGACCGAGGACGGCGGCGGCGACCTGCCCACGGTGACGCAGGACGGTCACCGCCAGCCCGAGATCGAGATCCCCGGCGCGGACGCCCCGGACGAGCTCGACGTCGTCCCCCTCATCGAGGGCGAGGGCGCCGAGGTCGAGGAGGGCCAGCAGATCATCGTCCAGTACACGGGCATGCGCTGGGAGCCCGAGGAGAACGGCGACCACGAGGTCTTCGACTCCTCCTGGACCCAGGGCGGCATCCCCTTCGACACCACGATCGGTGCCGGAGCGGTCATCAAGGGCTGGGACGAGGGCATCGTCGGCCAGCGGGTCGGCAGCCGCCTGATGCTGGTCGTTCCCGGGGACATGGCCTACGGCGCGACCTCCGAGGAGGCGATGGGCGCCCCCGCGGGGACCCTGGTGTTCGTGGTCGACGTGCTGGGCGCCTACGACAACCCGCCGCCGCCCGAGCCGGAGGAGACCGAGGAGTCCGAGGAGGGGGCCGGCGGCGACGAGGTCGCCGAGGAACCCGAGGAGTCCGAGGAGTAGCCCCCGGATCAGCTCGCACCGCCGCCCCCGCGCTCCCGGAGCCGCGGGGGCGGCGGCGTGTCCACGGCCGCCGATCCGCGCGAGGAGGGCGGCGTCGGACCGGTCCGGTGACACGCAGAACGGGTCCGTGCTGCCGGGAAGGCGCGGTCGGCGTGCGTAGAGTCGGTTGCGCACGGCGGGGCGGGTCGAGGGGGAACCATGCCGGACCAGCGGCGGTACTGCTACGTGTCGGGACTACGCCTGGGGGTCCCGGCGCTGGAGGAGCTCTGCGCCCAGGGGCGCCCGCCGGACCTGGTGGTCTCCTACCCGGCGGAGCTGGCGCACCGCTGCGGGTACGCGGACTTCGAGGAGGTCACCCGCCGCCACGGGCTGCCCCACCTGAGGGCCGCCGACATCAACACCGACGAGGTCCGTGACGCCCTGGTCGCCCACCGCGTCGACCTGATGGTGGTGGCGGGCTGGTCCCAGCTGGTCCACGAGGAGGTGCTGGCCTCCCTTCCGCTGGGCGGGGTGGGTCTGCATCCCTCACCGCTGCCGGTCGGCCGGGGGCGCGCGCCGATCCCCTGGACCATCCTGCGCGACATGCGCTCCAGCGCTGTCACCCTCCTCCACCTGGACCGGGACGCCTTCAGCGGCGACATCGTCGACCGTATCCGGTTCGACGTGGCCGAGGACGCCACCGCCACCGACCTGTACGAGCGTGCCGCGACACTCCAGGCGGAGCTGCTCGTGCGCCACCTCGGGGCCCTCCTGGAGGGGCGCGCTCCGCGACAGCCGCAGAGGGGCCACGGCTCGGAGTGGCCCCGGCGCCGTCCCAGCGACGGCCACCTGGACCTCGCGGCGGCGGGCCGGGACGTGGACCGCATGGTGCGCGCCCTGGCCTCCCCCTACCCCGGCGCGTTCGCGATGTTCGGCGGCGCGCGCATCACCCTGTGCGGCGGGCGCCTCTCCCACGAGGTCGAGGGCGGGCACCCGGGACAGGTCGTGTCCGCCGGTCCCGGTCGTCAGTGGGGGGTGACCTGCGGGGACGGAAGCGTCTTCGTGCCCGACGTCATCCGGGTGGACGAGGGGGTGCGCGCCGATCCGGCCTCCCTGGCCATGTTCCGCCCCGGTCGCTTCTTCGACGTGCCCAGCGAACACATGATGGCCATCACCCGCCGCACGCCGCTCCCGGGGGCCGAACGCCCCCTCCTCGCGGCCCAGTACACCGGGGACCACGACGCCGACCACCCGGTCGGCCCGGACGCGCCGCGCGGTCTCAACCGTCGATGAGCGTCGCGGCGTGGCGCCCGGCGGCGGCCGCGCTCAGGAACGCCGACCGGTCCTCGTCCAGCCCGCGCCCCATCGTGGACACCTTGACCGGGAGCGCGCGCACCTCGTCCTCCAGGCCGGACACCGACACCTCCACCAGGGTGTGCCGCTCTCCGAGAGGCCAGGCCTGGTCGCGGACGCGTTCCCCGAAGAAGCCCGGAAGCCGGGGTACCACCACGTCCGCCGGGGCCAGCGCCACCCGTCCGTAGGCGGTCAGACTGTGGTGGGACACCCCGCGGTGCCGTTCCCGGGAGTCGGCCTCGCTGACCCTCAGGCTCGCCACCGGCCGCCCGTCCAGGACGGCCGCGGCGTTGACCGCCTCACCGCAGGAGACACCGGAGAAGCCCCACGGGGTGCCGGTGCCCAGGTTGCCCGGCCCCTGGCACACCACCGCGATCTCCGCGTCCAGGACGTGCCGGGCGGCCAACAGCCCGGAGTGGACGGTGACCGCCTCCAGGTCGCCGCCGAAGGACTGTCCCGTGGTCACACACCCGCTGAGCAGGCCGTCCTCACGCAAAGCCCCCACGACCCGGGAGAACGCGGCGGGCAGCGCGCCGCCGTCCAGCATGACGTTGACCACCCGCGTCCCGGGCCGCTCGACGCGTACCCCCGCCAGGACGGCGGGCAGCGCGGAGTGCAGGTCGGCCACGACCACCGGCATACCGTCGACCCCCTCGGCCGCGCGCAGCGCCGCGTGGTGGGGCGACCCCTGCTCGTCCGCGCCGAGCACGGTCGCCTGGAGCGGTGTGTACCGTGCCTTCACCAGGTGCCCGGGCCCCTCCCGGTCGGAGGGCAACCGGTCGGGCACCGCGACCACGAGGGCGTACCCTCCCGTGCCCAGTCCCAGGTCCAGGGCGCCGGTGTTGAGCAGGACCGCGTCGCCCACCTCAGGTGCTCCCACGAGGTCCGTGTACGCCAGGGCGGAGCAGGTCACGGCCTGCTCGGGCGGTGCTCCGCGAGCGGGCACGGAGACCGCGCACACGCGGACACCGGGCCAGGAGGGCAGGATCTCTACGACTTCGCCGCGGCGCCACCGGATCATGCTGGGCACGGTACCGTCGGACCTGAACCGAAGGTGGGAGGACGCGCCCTCGCGGCCCCGCCCGGTCCACCACAGCGGGCAACAGCGGGCAAGAGGAGTACGGACGATGTCGCGCAGGAAGACCGAACGGCAGCTGAACCTGGTCATCTGCCTGCTGTCCACCCGACGCCACCTGACCGCCCAGGAGATCCGGGCGACGGTCCAGGGCTACGCCGAGGCCGAGACCGAGTCGGCCTTCAAGCGCATGTTCGAGCGGGACAAGCGGGAGCTGCGCGACAGCGGTATCCCCGTCCAGGTCGGTACCGGGGACGCCTTCAGCGGGGAGGAGGGCTACCGGATCTCCCGCTCCGACTACGAGCTGCCCGAGATCGAACTCCTGCCGGACGAGGCGGTCGTGCTGGGCCTGGCGGCCCGGGCCTGGAGGCACGCCTCCCTCGGGGAGGCGGCCGCCAACGCCCTGTTCAAGCTGCGCTCGGCCGGGGTGCCGGTCGACACCGAGGCCGCTCCGGGACTGACCCCGGCGATGCGCACCGACGAGCCCGCCTTCGGGCCGGTGTGGCAGGCGATCCGGGACCGCCGTCCCATCGCGTTCGACTACCGCAAGCCCGGTGAGAGCGCGGTCCAGCGGCGCGAGGTCGAGCCGTGGGGCATCGTCAACCTGCGCGGGCACTGGTACCTGGTCGGCCACGACCGGCTGCGCGACGCCCGCCGGGTGTTCCGGCTGGGCCGGATGCGGGGCGGGGTCACCGTGCTGCGGACCGGCCCGGACGTGGTCGTCCCCGAGGGGGTGGACCTGCGGTCGGTGGTCTCCCGGCAGAGCGCCGTCCCCGAGCGCACCGCCGTCCTGCGGGTGCGCACCGACTCTGCCCACGACCTGCGCAGGCTCGCGTTGCGCGTGGTCCCGGGTGAGCGGGACAGCACCGGAGACGGTTGGGACACCCTCACCCTGCCCTTCACCAGCACGTCGGCGCTGGTGCGGAGGGTGGCGTCGCACGGGTCTCGCGCGGTGGTGGTCGAGCCCGAACAGGTGCGTGCCGCGATGGCGGACCACCTGGCGGGAGTGGTCGAGGGATCGGTCGCGGCGGAGGAGGCCGGAGACGTCGAGGACGCGCCGGGCGCGGACGCTCCGGCGCGGGGTCCGCGCTCGGCCGACCAGCTGCGCAGGCTCCTCATGCTGGTCCCCTACGCGCTCGGGCGCGACGTACGGGTGCCCGAGGTCGCCCGGCACTTCGGGCTCAGCGAGAAGCAGGTGGTCTCGGACCTGAGCCTGCTCTGGATGTGCGGCCTGCCCGGGTACACCCCCGGCGACCTGATCGACGTGGACCTGGACGCGGCTCGTGAGACCGGCGAGATCATCATCGCCAACGCCGACACCCTGGCCCAGCCGCTGCGGCTGACCGCCGACGAGGCCGCGAGCCTGGTGGTGGGCCTGTCCCTGCTGGAGGCGCTCCCCGAGGCCCAGGGGGTCGAGGGCGGGGCGCTGCGGCGCGTGGGGGAGAAGCTGCGCACGGCCGCGGGGTCGGCCGTGAGCGACCTGGCCGACGCCGTACAGGTGCGGGTCGAGGTGGACGACCAGGTGGCCCGGACCCAGCGCACCTGCGCGGAGGCCCTCAACGGCGGACAGCGCCTGCACCTGCGCTACCTGTCGGGGTACCTGGACCAGGTCACCGAACGCGACGTGGACCCCATGGGCCTGGTGGTCCAGGACGGCCAGACCTTCCTGGAGGGCTACTGCCACCTGCGCGAGGACGTGCGGCTGTTCCGTCTGGACCGGGTCCTGGAACTGGCCGTGCTGCCCTTCGCCGCCCAGGTGCCCGAGGGTGTCTCGCGCCGCGACCTGTCCGCCGGGGTCCTCCAGCGCTCCGAGCGCGACGCGCTGGTGACGCTGGCACTGGAGCCGTCCGCGCGCTGGGTCACCGAGGACTACGTGTGCGAGTCGGTGACCGAACTGCCCGGAGGCGGTGCCCGGGCGACCCTGCGTACCCCGGCCCCGGCGTGGGTGACCCGGTTGGCGCTCTCCCTGGGGCGGGAGGGGCGGGTGGTGTCTCCGACGGTCCTGGCCAAGGACGTACGCACCGAGGCCGAACGCGCCCTGGGCCACTACCGCACCGCTCGAAACCCGGTCGGATTGGTCGAGACCACTTCGTCGCCCGAGTGACGCCGACCTGTTCACCGGGGGGTGGGGTGCGGGTCACGGAGGAAGGAGTATGGTGAATCCGTGATCGCCTTCGCTGTCCTCTGCGGTGTGTTCTGCGCAGGAGTCCTCGCCGCCGGCGCCCTCGCGCTGAGGGTGCGCCGAGCGGCCTCCGCGCTGTCCGCCGAGGTGACACGGGCGGCGGGCGGGTACCAGGCGAGCCGCGCTGACCTGCGTGAGCGCGTCCGCCGTGGCGGTGCTGGGACATGACGGCCCCGCGGACGAACGCGCGTACCATCAGAGGCGCCTGGTCGCGCCCCACAGAGAGGTAGAACCATGGGACCGTTCAACGGACCTACCATCGCCATCCTGGTGATCCTGGCCATCCTGCTGTTCGGAGCCAAGAAGCTTCCGGACCTGGCCCGTTCCCTGGGGCGCAGCGCGCGCATCCTCAAGGCCGAGAGCAAGGGCCTGGTCGACGACGACGCCAACGAGAGCGAGGGCCAGCAGGGCCAGCAGGGTCAGCAGGCCCAGCAGCAGGCTCCGCAGAACACGTCGTCGCAGAACCAGCAGGCGCAGCAGCAGGGCTACCCGCAGCTGCCCCCCGGTCAGCGCATCGTCAACGAGTCCGGTGAGCCGACCAACCAGACCTACAACAACTAGACCGTCCCGGCGGACCGGCGTGGCACCGGCGAGGTGCCGCGCCGGTCGGCTGTCGCCAGCGGGGAGCGCCCGCCCCGCAGCGGGCCCAAGGAGAAGAGAGTGACCGCGAGATGAGGCCCCGAAGCCGCTCGGCGAACCCGGACGCCCGGATGCCCCTCATGGACCACCTGCGCGAACTGCGCAACAGGTTGGCCAAGGTGCTCCTCATCCTGTGCCTGGGAGCCGTGGTCGGCTTCGTCTTCTACGACCAGATCTGGGACTTCCTGACCAAGCCCTACTGTTCGCTGCCCGCCTCCCAGGTGGTCGACGGCGGCGGCTGTTCCCTCATCGTCACGGGCCCCTTCGACGCCTTCTTCGTGGCCTTCAAGGTCTGGATCTTCGTCGGAGCCCTGGTCACCGCCCCGCTCTGGCTCTACCAGCTGTGGGCCTTCGTCGCCCCGGCGCTGCACAGCGGTGAGAAGAAGTACGCGTACATCTTCGCCCCGCTGGCCGGCGTCCTCTTCGTCGCCGGAGCGGCCCTGGCGTACTCGATCACCGCGCTGGCGCTCCAGATGCTCTTCGGGTTCCTGCCCGACGACGCGGACCCCTATCTGACCATCGGCGAGTACCTCAGCTACATGCTCATCATGATGAGCATGTTCGGCCTGGGCTTCGTCATGCCGCTGCTGGTGGTCCTGCTCAACATCGTGGGCATCCTCTCCCACGAGGCCATCGCCAAGTGGCGCCGGGTGATCATCTTCTCCGCCTTCCTGGTGGCCGCCGTCATCACCCCGGCCGAGCCGATCTCGATGCTCGCCCTGGCCGTGCCCCTCGTGATCCTGTTCGAGATCGCCGAGGTGTTCTGCTTCTTCAACGATCGCCGCAAGAAGCGCCGCGACCCCACGAGCACGCTGGACGACGACGAGATCTCCGAGCTCGACGACCAGCCCTCCGAACTGGATCACACGCCCCTCCCCCTGGAGGACACCGACTCCGACGGTGGTTCGGGCCGGCGTTCCTGAGCGAACCGCCGACGCGTTAGGGTCGGCGGGGGAGACCGTGGGCCACCTGCGGGCCGGTCCGCCCGACCGCCGCCCGGTGCCGCCCCCTCTCACCGCTGAGACACCACGGAGCCCGCCCCGAACGGGTTCCCGGACTAGGAAGTGCTGATGAGCGAGCAGACAGAGACCAAGAGGGAACTGCCGCCCGAGGCCATGGGAAACGAGAAGTGGCACGACACCACCCACGCGGTGTGGCTGCGCTCCTCCCTGTCCAAGGAGGAGTCCGAGGCGGTCGTGGAGGTCGCCGAGTTCGACGACGGTTTCCGTGCGGTGCGCGACGGCAAGTCCCCGGAGAAGGGCACCCTGTTCTTCACCCCCCAGGAGTGGGAGGCCTTCGTCCTGGGCGCCCGCGACGGTGAGTTCGACATCCCCGAGGAGTACCTCACCGAGGAGGAGATCGCGATCCAGCGCGGCGAGACCGAGGTCGAGGCGACGTGGGTTCCCTCCCCTCTGAACACACCGGAGGCGATGGAGGAGTACCATCGCCGCCAACGTGAGGAATCCGAGCGGGAGTCCACGACCGAGGACGACTGAGCGGTTCACCCACACCCGGGCGCGCGGGTGTGCGGGTTCCTCACCCGACCCGTACACCCTTTTGTCCCCAGATGTGGGTAGCAGAGGACCGGACCATGTCCCCTCATATCGCTCTTGTGGCCAACCCGGCCTCCGGCCGCGGCCGCGCCGCCGTCATCGCCGTGCGGCTCAAGGAGGCCCTGCGCGCGCGGGGCGCGCGCGTTCACGTCTACACCGGACGGTCGGCCGCGGACAGCCGCAGGCTGGCCAGGTTGGCCGCGGCCGACCGCCCCGACGCCCTGGTGGCGGTGGGCGGTGACGGCCTGGTACACCAGGTTCTCCAGGGCGTGGTGGGCACGGGTGTGCCCCTCGCCGTCATCCCGGCGGGCAGCGGCAACGACGTCGCCCGCGCCTTCGGCGTCCCCAAGGGTTCGCCCGACAGAATGGCCGAGGCGATCCTGGCCGGGCGCACACGGGCCAGCGACGTCGTCCGCCTGACCACCGCCGACGGCCGCCAGCGGTACTACATGAGTGTGCTGGCCTGCGGTTTCGACGCCCGGGTCAACGAACGGGTGAACAACTTCCGGTTCGGGATGGGCCGGTTCGGCTATCTCGTCGGGTTCGTCGCCGAGCTCCGTTCCTTCCGGCCCATCGACTTCCGGATCGACGTCGACGACCGGCGGATCGCCGAGCCCGGGATGCTTGTTGCGGTCGGTAACACCAGCGCCTACGGCGGCGGGATGCACGTGTGCGCCGAGGCCGTCCCCGACGACGGGCTACTCGACGTGGTCTTCGTGCGGCAGGGGCCGCTCGGCCGCTTCCTCCGCCTGTTCCCCCGGGTCTTCAACGGCAGCCACCTGGAATTGGACGAGGTGGTCTTCGCGCGGGGACGCCGGGTCACCATCCGCGGCGAGGCCGGTACCGCGTACGCGGACGGGGAGCCCACGGGGGCGCCGACCCTGGTGTGCGAGGTGGTGCCGAAGTCGGTCGAGATGTTGGAGCTGACCTCATAGGCTGGACGTCCTATGAGTAGTCACTCCGAGCGTTACGCCGCCTTCCGCAGGCGCCAGAGCGCCTCCAGCGCCGCGATCGAGGCCTTCCAGGGCCTGTACGGGTTCGAGTTCGACCCCTTCCAGATCCGGGCCTGCAAGGCCCTGGAGAGCGGACACGGGGTGCTGGTCGCCGCTCCGACCGGTTCCGGTAAGACCGTGGTCGGCGAGTTCGCCGTGCACCAGGCCCTCGACGAGGGCACCAAGTGCTTCTACACCACGCCGATCAAGGCCCTGTCCAACCAGAAGTACAACGACCTGGTCAAGCGCTACGGCGCCGACCAGGTCGGCCTCCTCACCGGTGACAACAGCGTCAACGGTGAGGCACCCGTGGTCGTCATGACCACCGAGGTGCTGCGCAACATGCTCTACGAGGGCTCGTCCACCCTGGGCGGTCTGGCCTACGTGGTCATGGACGAGGTGCACTACCTCGCCGACCGGTTCCGCGGCGCGGTCTGGGAGGAGGTGATCATCCACCTCCCGGAGTCGGTGCGGATGGTCGCCCTCTCCGCGACCGTCAGCAACGCCGAGGAGTTCGGCGAGTGGCTCCAGCAGGTGCGCGGCGACACCACGGTGATCGTCGACGAGAAGCGCCCGGTCCCGCTGTGGCAGCACGTCATGGTGGGCCGGCGCATCCACGACCTGTTCGTGGAGGAGCGTCCGGAGGAGGAGGGCGACGACGGGGAGGGCGGCGGCCGGGGCCGGCGCAGGCGCGAACGCCGACGGGCGCAGCACCAGCGGCCGCGGGAGATCCAGGTGGGCGGGCGCAAGCTGCTCATCAACCCGCAGCTCACCCGTACGGCGGAGGACGACGCCCGCACCACCCAGCTCGCCAACCGCCGTCGCCACCCGCAGACACGGGCACGGGGCAACGTGCGCCCGCGCACGCGCTTCGCCCCGCCCTCGCGGCCGATGATCATCGAGGAGCTGGACGCGGAGGGTCTGCTCCCGGCGATCACCTTCATCTTCAGCCGGGCCGGGTGCGACGACGCCGTCCGCCAGTGCGTGGCCTCCGGGCTGGAGCTCACCACTCCCGAGGAGGCCGCCTACATCCGCGAGTACGCGGAGTCGCGCTGTGCGGACATCCCGCGCGCCGACCTGACCGTGCTGGGCTTCGACTCCTGGCTGCGCGCGCTGGAGGCGGGCATCTCCGCCCACCACGCGGGGATGCTGCCCACCTTCAAGGAGATCGTCGAGCACCTGTTCTCCAAGGGGCTCATCCGGGCCGTCTTCGCCACGGAGACGCTGGCCCTGGGTATCAACATGCCCGCGCGCACGGTCGTGATCGAGAAGCTCGACAAGTGGAACGGCGAGACCCACGCCTCGCTCACTCCGGGTGAGTACACACAGCTCACCGGGCGCGCCGGTCGGCGCGGCATCGACGTGGAGGGGCACGCCGTCGTCGTGTGGCAGGCCGGGACCGACCCCGAGTCGGTGGCGAGCCTGGCCGGTACCCGCACCTATCCGCTCAACTCCAGTTTCCAGCCCTCGTACAACATGGCCGTCAACCTGGTCGGCCAGGTCGGCCGCCAGCGCAGCCGGAACATGCTGGAGGCCTCCTTCGCGCAGTTCCAGGCCGACCGAGCGGTGGTGGGTCTGGTCAAGCAGCTCCGTAAGCACGAGGAGGCGCTGGAGGGGTACGCGAGGGCGGCCGAGTGCCACCTCGGTGACTTCATGGAGTACGCCGGTCTGCGCAGGGCGCTGAGCGACCGTGAGGCGATGCTGGCCAGGAACCGTTCGGCGCAGCGGCGCGACGAGGCGTTGGAGAGCCTGGAGCGGCTCCGGCCGGGCGACATCATCCGTATTCCGGCCGGTCGCTACTCCGGGCACGCCGTGGTCCTGGACCCCGGACTCAAGCACGACCTGCCCGCCCCCCTGGTGCTCACGGTGGACAAGCAGGTCAAACGGGTCAATTCCAGTGACTTCCCGGTGCCGGTGCACCCCTCGGGGCGGATGCGCATCCCCAAGTCGTTCTCCGCGCGCTCGCCGCGTTCGCGCCAGGACCTGGCCTCCACCCTGCGCAACAAGCTCAGGCAGGAGGGCACCGACCCCTCCTACGAGCGGGGCGGAAACCGGGGCGCACAGGAGGACTCTGAGGTCCGCCGGTTGCGCGCCGCCCTCAGGGAACACCCCTGCCACGGCTGCTCCGACCGCGAGGACCACGCCCGTTGGGCGGAGCGGTACTTCCGTCTCCAGAAGGAGACCGACGCGCTGCGGCGTCGGGTGGAGGGGCGTTCGCACGTCATCTCCCGCACCTTCGACCGGGTGTGCGGGGTGCTGGAGGACCTGGAGTACCTGACCGGCGACGACGTCTCCGAGGACGGCGGCAAGCTGGCCAAGATCTACTCCGAGCTCGACCTGCTGGTCGCCGAGTGCCTGCGCCGGGGGGTGTGGGAGGACCTCAACCCGGTGGAGTTGGCCTCCTGCGCCGCCGCGCTGGTCTACGAGGCGCGACGCGGCGACGACGCCTACCCGCGCCTGCCCGAGGGGAAGGTGGAGGAGGCCCTGGCGGAGATGACGCGGCTGTGGGGCGAGCTCAACGAGGTCGAGTCGCGCCACCGGGTGTCGTTCCTGCGCCAGCCCGACCTGGGATTCGTGTGGACCGCGCACCGGTGGGCGCGCGGCGACCGGCTGGACGCGATCCTGCGCCAGTCGGACATGACCGCGGGTGACTTCGTCCGCACGGCGAAGATGCTCACGGACATGCTCAGCCAGATCGCGGGGGCCGCGGTCGACCCGCATGTGCGCGGGACCGCCCGCAAGGCGGCCGATCTCGTCCGACGCGGTGTGGTGGCCTATTCCTCCCTGACCTAGGGGCGGAACCGGGCACGGTGGTGCCCCGGTGGTCGAAACGGGCCATACGGGGCGCCATCATGGGAGGTGCACGGGACCCCTACGGGGGCCTGTAGTCCGCCACACCTCCTGAATCGAGGCTTCAGCCATGCTGCGTACCCTCATGAACGGCAAGATCCACCGGGCGACGGTCACCCAGGCCGACCTGCACTACGTCGGATCGGTCACCATCGACGCCGACCTGATGGACGCCGCCGACATCGTCGACGGCGAGCAGGTCCACATCGTCGACATCGACAACGGCGCCCGCCTGGTCACCTACGCCCTGGTGGGTGAGCGGGGCAGCGGGGTGATCGGGATCAACGGTGCCGCCGCGCGACTGGTCAGTCCCGGCGACCTGGTGATCATCATCGGCTACGCGCAGGTGGACGAGCGCGAGCGCGCCGACCACGTCCAGCACGTCGTGCACGTGGACGAGCGGAACCGGATCGTCGCCCTGGGCAACGACCCGGCCGAGCCGGTCCCCGGCAGCGACCAGGTCGCGGGGCGCTGAGGCGGATCACCGCGTCGGCGCGCCCGTGCCCCGGCACGGGCGCCCGCGTCGGCCCCCTGCGGGTGACGAACCGGTGCGGCGGGCCGAAAACCCCGCCGGATGGCCGGTTCCGGCCTGATCGGACCTCCGGGTCCCGGGTATGTCCAGTGGCGCCATGGACGAACGGGACGAGGAACGGCGGCTGGTCGCCGCGCACATCGAGTGGCAGAAGCAGGGCGCGTGGGTCGTGCTCTGGGGGTGCTACACCCGGTGCTTCTGGGCCTTCGCCGCCTGGCCGGTGATCCCCGTCGGGGGTGTGGTGGTGCACGCAGACGACCCCGACCTGCTCTACGCCGAGATGCGCTACGTCGAACGCGAGCACGACTTCCTGAGGTGGCGCTACGGGCGCGGCCGCGCGGGAGCGTGAGGTTCGACGACCCCAGGACCTGGCCCGGTCCCGGGCACGGGGCTACGATGCATCCGCGAGCCGGACGAATCGGAGAAAACGCCCCTTGTCCCCAGAAACCAGTCAGAACGATCGTCCCCTCACCGAGACGGGACGCTCCCGCCTCCAGCGCCGCACGGTCCTGGTCCTGGTGTTCGCCCAGGTCGTCGGGAGTGTCGGCATGGGTGCCATGCTGGCTGTCGGGGCGCTCATCGCCCTCGACCTCAGCGGTTCCGACGCGTGGTCGGGGATGGCCACGACCATGATCACCCTGGGTGCGGCCGTGTTCGCGCTCCCCCTGGCCTCGTTGGCGTCCCGGAGCGGGCGGCGTCCCGGTCTGGCCCTGGGCTGGTTCTTCGGAGCGCTGGGCGGGACCGTGGTCATCGCCGCCGCACTCGCGGAGTCCTTTCCCCTCTTCCTCCTGGGCATGCTGCTGGTCGGTGCCGGGACCGCCACGAACCTCCAGGCCCGGCACGCGGCCGCGGACCTGGCCACCGAACGCACCCGTGGCCGCGACCTGTCCCTGGTGGTGTGGGCGACCACGGCGGGTTCGGTGGTCGGCCCCAACCTCGTCGGTCCGACCGGAGGCCTGGCCGCCCGTCTGGGGTTGCCGGACCTCCTGGGCCCGGTACTGCTCACCACCGCCGGCTTCCTGGGCGGCGCCGTGCTGATCGCCGTCCTGCTGCGCCCGGACCCGCTGCTCACCGCTACCGCCGAGGCCGCGCGGGCCGAACGGGAACGGGGCCGCGAACCCGAGGGGCGGGTCGGTCTGGCCGACGCGCTGCGGGCGATCGGTCGGACCCCGGCAGCGCTGCTGGCGGTGGTCGGGGTCGTGGCCAGCCACACGGTGATGGTCGCGATCATGACGATGACGCCGGTCCACCTGTCGCACCACGGGGCCGCGCTCACCGTGATCGGACTGACCATCTCCCTGCACATCGCCGGAATGTACGGGCTGTCGCCGCTCGTGGGGTGGCTGGCCGACCGCGTCGGCCGGGTGCCCACGCTGATCGTCGGGCAGGTGCTCCTGCTGGTCGCGGCGGCCGTCTCCGGTACGGCCGGGCACCACGCCCTCCAGGTGACGGTCGGGCTGGTGCTGCTCGGCCTCGGCTGGTCCTTCGGCCTGGTCTCCGCCAGCACCCTGCTCGCGGAGTCGCTGCCGGCCGGGGTGCGCCCCCGCGCGCAGGGGGTCGGCGACCTGGCGATGAACCTGGGCGCCGCCTCGGCCGCGGGGGTGTCCGGCATGGTGCTCGCGACGGTCGGTTTCGGTGGCCTGAGCCTGTTCGCCGCCCTGTTCACCGTGCCGGTGTTCGCGCTGGCCCTGCGCACGCGGGCAAACACTTCCTGACCTTTATCGCAAAGGCCCGTTGCGCTCGGCTTCGGGCGCCCTCCGCGCGGTTACGGTGCGGTTCTGGAGGGGACCGCCATTCGCGGCGGGCCGCGCTGGCGGACGAAGGGGTGGTGTGGGTGAGTGATCGCGAGCCCGACGAGGGCGCCGGGGAGCGGCCGGACCGGGACCCCGTCAACCACCACCCGCCGGAGGAGTGGCGGCCGGGAGACCCCGGGGACCCGGCCGAGGGCGGTCCGCAGCCGCCGGGGGAGCCCCCGCACGGGACCCCCTCGGGCGCGGAGCACGGCTACGGCACCCCCGCGCCGGACCAGCCCTCGTACGCGCCGCCTCCCGGCGGACCGTACCCGGGCGGGGCGCTCCACGGAGGCCCGCCGCCGCACGGGGGTCCGCCACGGAGCGAACAGCCGTACGGCTGGCCCTCGTCCGGCTGGCCTCCCCCCGGACCCGCTCCGGGGCCGCCGATGGCACCCCCGCCGGGCGGGGGCGCCCCGCACGGTCCGCCGCCGGGGCAGCCCCCCGGACAGGGCGGCTCCTGGCCGACCGGACCGGGGGAGTACTCGCAGGGGCCCAGCGGTCCGGGCGAGGCCGGTGCCGAGAACGCGGGGTATCCGCCCGGGTACGGCGGATACCCGAACGAGCCGGTCGGTTACGGCCCACCCGGCGGGTACGGGCCGCCCGGACAGGGCGGCTACGGGCCTCCGCCCTCCCGGCCCACGCCGTGGGGCAAGATCGTCGGGATCGGCTGCGGTGTCCTGCTCGTCCTCCTGCTCGCCCTGGGCGGTTGTGCGGCGGTGGCCCTGGTCCTGGCGGACCAGAGGGTGTCCGGCGGAGAGGGCCCGGGCGTCGAGGAGCCCGGGGGCGGAGCGTCGGAGGAGGGCGCTCCCTCGGAGGCGGGGCTCACCGCCTCCGCCACCGAGTTCGAACCGAGCTCGCTGTATGTGGAGGGCGACTTCACCAGCGTCGAGGTGACCGTCACCAACTCGGGTTCCGAGGCGCTGGACGTCAACCCGCTCTACTTCGTCCTGGTCGACGCCGAGGGGGTCGAGCACACTCCGGGCGACGCGATCGCGATGGACGCCAACGAGCTCGGGGTGCAGACCCTGGAACCCGGGCAGAGCGCGACCGGGACGATCACCGTCCCCGGTGAGATCGAGGCCGAGCGGGTGCTTTTCGAGCCCTACTTCACGGGCCCGGTCGAGGCTCCCGTGACCTGAACCGCGTCGGCGGGGCGGGGCCCCGTCAGGGGGCGAGCGCGGGGTCGCGCAGCCACTCCGACAGGTCCTCCCGGCGTTCGCTGTCGCACTTGAGCGGGCAGGTGGTGCAGAAGCCGTGTTCGGGGTCGCCCTTGTAGTCGAAGCAGCAGGTGCCCCGGACCGCCCAGGTACCGCGGGGGTGGTCGGGCGCGAAGGGGAACAGGCGCGGGCGCCTGCGGGTGACGGCCCCCGCCTCGACCACCGCGTCACCGAGCCGGGTGGCCAGATCCCAGGCCTGTTCGGCGTCGCGGCCGAGGTAGCGGGCGGGGTTGAGCATGTAGAAGTGCAGGGTGTCCAGGACCCAGCCCCACAGGGTGCGGCGACCGGCCCGCGAGTGGGCGTGCAGGGAGTCGACCAGGGGGCCGACGGTGGCGAACAGGGCTTCGGCGACCAGCCGCAGCTGGTGGTCCTCGTCGCGGGCCAGCACGGTGTCGGGGTGGCCGACGGCGGGGTCGTCGGGCAGGACCACGGTACGCGTGTCGGCCACCGCCGGTGTGCCGAACCGGCTCGAGCCCGTGTCCCAGGGCAGGTACAGGGAGCCGGGTGTGAGGAGCGGCCCGCGTCCGGTCAGGTACAGGCAGGAGGCGACCAGGAAGACGGGCTCACGCAGGGTCACGCGCAGGAAGTTGGTGGCGGCGGGCAGCCGGTGACCGGGGCCGTGCTCGGTCCTGAGCTTGTCGAACAGGACCGGGAGCCAGCCGTCCCCGGTCATGGAGGCGACCGAGTGGAACTGGGTACCGTCCGCCGGGCGCCCGTGGAGGGCGTCGGAGGTGGTGAACGTCGGCAGCGGCGCGAACTTCAACCGCGCGCTGGCGCCGCGCAGGGCGTCGAGCGGATCTGGACTCACCTGGCAACCCTTCGTCGCGGAACGGAACCGGTGGGTCCGGGTCGTACGGCGGCGACCCTCGGAGGGCCCGGTTCACGTGTGCCCGTGAAGTGAGGCTACCCTAACTATCCGGACCCCCGCAATGTGTCCGCCTGGAGGTTTGCCCAAACATGGCCCCGTTCCTCCCGAAGGTCGGCCGGTCAGTCGGCCAGGCCGCGGAAGCGGCGCAACGCCAGCGGTACGCTCACGGCCAGCAGCGCCGCGGGCACGATCACCCCCAGCAGCAGGGCGTTCTGCGCGGGCCAGGTGTCGGAGGGCAGCACCTCGTTGCCGAACAGCTCACGGGTGGCGGTGACCACCGCTGACAGCGGGTTCCACTCGGCGATCGGGCTCAGCCACGAGGGCATCGCGGACGAGGGCAGGAAGCTCGTGGACAGCATGGTGAGCGGGAACGCGAGCGGGTAGACGAGCATGCTCGCGGCGTCCGGGTTGGTGGCGTACAGGCCCGCCAGGACACCGACCCACACGAGGGCGAAGCGGAAGAGCAGCAGCAGGCCCACGGCGGCCAGCGCCCGGACCGGGCCGTCCTCGAAGCGCCAGCCCATCAGCGCGCCGCAGCCCAGCAGCAGCGTGATCTCCAGGACGGCGCGCAGCATGTCGGTCAGCGTGCGCGCGCCCAGGATAGCCATCGGTGTCATCGGCATGGAGCGGAAGCGGCTCATGACGTCGCGCGAGGAGTCCCGGGCGATCCCGGCCGACGTCCCGGCGATGCCGTAGACCATCACCATGGCCAGCATGGCGGGTACCAGGAAGGCGCGGTAGTGGTCGGCGCCGCTGCCCGACATCACGTCGCCGAACACGTAGCCGAAGAGCAGGACCATCAGCAGGGGCATGCTGATCGCGATGGCCAGCTCGAAGGGGTCGCGGAGCATGTGCCGCAGGTTGCGTCGGCTCAGGACCAGGACGTCGGACCAGGTCCCGGCCCCCGAACCGGGGGCGACTCCCCGAGCGGGGGCTCCGGTACGGGCGGGCTGGGTCGGGGTGGGGCGGGTGGCGGTCATCGGGAGACCTCTTCGGTGGTTGTCGTGGTCGTCGTCGCGGTCCCGGTCAGGCCCAGGAAGACCTCGTCGAGGCTCGGTCGGCGCACTCCGAGGTCGGTGACGCCCAGGCCGGAGCCGTCGAGGGCGCGCACGGCCCCGGTGAGGGCGGCCATGCGGTTCTCGGCGGGCACGCTGACCCGTCGTTCGTCGCGGTGCACGCTGGCGGGCGCGGACAGGGCGTCGCCGAGGAGGTCGGCGACGGCGGACAGGTCGGCGGGGTCGTGGACGAGTACGTCGAGGCGGTCCCCGCCGACCTGGCCCTTGAGGGCGTCGGGGGTGCCCTCGGCGATCACCCGGCCGCGGTCGATGACCGCGACCCTGTCGGCGAGCTGGTCGGCCTCCTCCAGGTACTGGGTGGTGAGCAGCACGGTGGCGCCGCCGCGGACGAGGTCGCGCACGGCGTCCCACACCCGCATGCGGCTGCGCGGGTCCAGGCCGGTGGTGGGTTCGTCGAGGAACAGGACACGCGGCTCCTGGATGAGGCTGACCGCCAGGTCGAGGCGGCGCCGCATCCCGCCGGAGTACCCGCTGGCGGGGCGGTCGGCGGCCTCGACGAGGTCGAAGCGTTCCAACAGCTCCTCGGCGCGGTCGCGTGCTCCGGTGCGGTCGAACCCGTACAGGAGGGAGAACATCACGAGGTTCTCCCTCGCGGTCAGGATCTCGTCGACGGAGGCGTACTGGCCGGTGAGTCCGATGACGGAGCGGACCAGCGCGGGCTCGGTGAGCACGCTGTGACCGCAGACGGCGGCGGTTCCGGAGTCCGGGCGGACCAGGGTGGCCAGGGCGCGCACCGTCGTGGTCTTCCCGGCTCCGTTGGGACCGAGCAGGCCGAGGACGGTGCCCGGTTCCACGGTGAGGTCGAGTCCGTCCAGGGCGCGGGTGTCGCCGTAGCGCTTGTGGAGTCCCCTGGCCTCGACGGCCGGGGGAGGGGTCGCTACCATGGTGACTCCTCAGAAACTGTGTATGTCATAAACGTATTAGTGTAAGTAGTACACAGTTCTAGGATGGGTGTCAACCACGGCGACGGGGCCCGGCGGCGGACCCGTGTGGGAGGCGACGACGGGCGGGGTATGACGAGCGACGAGCGGCCGGCGGGGACCACCCGCGAGATCGAACTCCTGTGGGGGCGGCGGGAGACGCCACGACGCGGACCCAAACCGAAACTCAGCCGCGCGGCGGTCGTGGAGGCCGCCGTGGCGGTGGCCGACGCCGAGGGCCTGGACGCGGTCTCCATGCAGCGCGTGGCCCGGGAGCTCGGCTTCACCACCATGTCGCTCTACCGGCACGTGGACAGCAAGGAGGACCTGCTCGTCTTCATGCAGGACGCCGCGATGTCCCAGCACCCCGCCGGGCCCCGTGACGACGGCGACTGGCGGGCCGGTACGGAGGAGTGGTGCCACGGAGCCCTCGCCCAGTACCGCAGGCACCCCTGGGCCGCCTACGTCCCGCAGTCGGGCCCGCCGAGCGGCCCCAACGGCCTGCGGTGGATGGAGGCCGGACTGCGTGAGATCGCCGCCTCCGGCCTCGACGCCCCCGAGTCGCTCCAGATCCTGCTGTTGCTGACCTACTCCCTCAGGGACCTGTTCCGTATGGAACAGGACATCGCCCGCGCCGCGCGCGAGCGCGGCGTACCCCTGGACAACGAGGGAGACGAGTGGGTCCGGGGCCTGCGCGGGGTCCTGGACCCCGAGGAGTACCCGACCCTCCTGTGGACCCTGGACCAGGGAACCTTCGCCGAGGAACCGCCCGGCTACCGGGAAGAGGACGGGGCGATGGGCGGTCTGGGCTTCGCGATCCAGCGCATCCTCGACGGGGTCGACGCCTACGTGCGCTCCACCGGGCGGGACCGGGCGGGGGACTGAGGGGACGGGGACCGGAACCGCGGGCGGGGCCCGAACCCCGGCCGCGCGTCGACAACGCTCCCGTCCCCGGAACTCAGCGCACCAGCACCAGGTGGTGGCGGGCGAGCGCGGCCACCACCCGCCCACACGCCTCGGCCTCCACACCGGCGAGGTCCGCCAACGCCGTCACGGACAGCTCCCGGTGCCGTGCCAACGCCTCCAGCACCGGTTCCGCCAGGACCGGCAACCGGTACCGCTTGCCGGCCACGGTCACGGCCACCCGGGCGCCGGGACCCTCACCCTCGCGCACCACCGGGGGCGGCAGGATCGGGACGAACTCGACCCGGGCGTGCCCCGGAGGCGCGCCGTCCTCCACCGGCCACGGCAGGGAGAACGAGGTGCGGCGCGGGAAGCGGGCGTCACGCTCGGCGAGGAAGGTGTCCAGGTCCAGACGCTCCGCCAGCTCCGTGACGCGTGCCACCAGCTCGTGCCGGTGCTTGCGGCGCGTGTCCGGATCGGCGAAGCGGGGCAGGTCCCGCCGGAACGCCTCCTCCTCGAACAGCTCGCGTACCAGCGCGTCCGCCCAGTCGATACCGGTGGCGCGCGTGAAACCGAAGGTCAGGTGCATGCTGACCTCGCCGGTGCCGGTCACCGTGTGCCACCAGCCGCGCGGCACGTGAATCACCTGACCGGGCCGCAGCACCCCCTCCCACACCAGGTGCGGCTCGCCGTCCGCGTCACGGGGCGGGGTGTGCGCGTGGTCGGTGTCGTTCTTCATCGGGAACGGGCGCGAGCCGGGGCCGTGCACCTGCCAGTGCTTCTCACCCTCCAGCTGCACGATCACCGTGTCGTGGTCGTCCCAGTGGGTGTCGAACCCCCGCGACTCTCCCCAGATCAGGTACAGGTTGGCCTGCGCGCGCTCCCGGGTCAGACGCATGAGGTCGTCGGCGGCCGCTCCGACCGGCGGGTGCATCCGGTCGACGCCGTCCAGCACCAGACTGGCCCCCGAACGCAGTTCCCGGTAGAGCGACTCGGGGCGGATGGTCCGGCGGTCGGCGCGCGAGACCCGGGTGCGGTCGGTGTAGCGGTCGAGCGGAACCGGGGACCCGTCCCGGTGCAGCCGCAGCCGGGGCGGTTCCGGGGCGCAGTCGGCCAGCAGCCGGTTGAGGTCCTCGAAGGTCAGGAGCGAGCGCACGGCGTCCGCGCCCAGGTCGGCGAAGACGAACTCCTCCGACAGTCGGGTGGTGAGTGCGTCGCGGCCCACGACGTCGCACAGGGTTCGGGTGAACAGGCTGCCGGGATCGGACACGGCTCTCCCCTTTCCGGGGGTCGGACGTTACGGTGCGTGCGTGCGGGCGCGGACGGGAACGGAAAAAGGGGAGCGGGACCGGGGCGGTACCCGGCCGGGCCCGCCCGGCCCGCGCGTGGCGGCCGGACCGGGCGAGCGGGGATCAGATGAAGTCGGAGCTGGAGTCGGTGCCGTCGTTGTCGCCGCCCGCGGTGGTGTCGCGGGAGGTCACCTCCGCCAGCTCCTCGACCTCAACCTCGATGGGGTCCATACCGCACCTCGCTTTCTGTGTGCCGTCGATCCTCTTGGCCAGGGCCGGGCCGGACGCCGTCAGCGCCCGGTGAGCCCCGTTCTGTGGGCCGCGAACGCGTGCGCGTCCGCGGCCAGCCCCACGGCCCTGCTCACGGCGCGCGGGCCGTGCCCGACGTCGCGCTCGTAGCGCAGGAGGGCGCGGGGGTGGTCGTCCTCCGGCCCGGCCGCCAGCAGCGCCGCGCACATCTTGCGCGGGTGCGCGGCGTCGGTCCGCGTGTCCCCGTCGAAGCCGGTCAGCAGGACGCTGGGGTACCGGGTGCCGCCCGCGCGGGGGGAGGCCTCCAGGACGCGGTGGTAGGGCGAGTACGAGACCAGGGCGGCGAAGTCGTCGGGGTCGGCGGTGGTACCGAACTCGCGGGTCCACATACGGCCCAACCCCAGGTGCTCGAAGCGCACCATGTCCGCGAGCGGCGCCGACGCGATCACCGCCGCGCACAGGTCGGGGCGGGCGGTGGCGGCGGCCAAAACGAGCAGCCCGCCCGCCGAGCCCCCGGACAGGCAGAGTTCGGACCGGGCGCACCACCCGGTGGCGACCAGGGTGTCGGCGGCGGCGACCAGGTCGCGTACCGCGCGGGTCTTGTGACGGCCGGAGCCCTCCAGGTGCCAGCGTCGCCCGGCGTCGCCCCCGCCCCTGACATGGGCGACGGCGTAGCGGCCGCCCAACAGCAGCCAGGCGAGCACGGTCGCACTGAACCCGAACTGGCGCGGGCGCCCGAAGCCGCCGTAGGCGTGCAGCAGGGTCGGGCCCGGACCGGGTCGCCCGGAGACGTCGAAGACCGTGACCGGTACCCGGGTGCCGTCCGAGGAACGGGACCACACCACGGTGCGCACCACCGAGGGGGCGGAACCCGGGCCGCCGGGCGCGCCGGAGCGGACCGCGCGCGCCCGGGGGGCCTCGGCGCGGGCCGGGCCGGGCCAGGGTTCGGGGTCGGTGCCGCCCGGCGGCAGGCGCAGCACCCTCCGCTGGGCGGCCACGTCCGCGTACTCCAGGAAGACCGTGCCGTCAGGCGCCGCGACGGGACCCGAGACCATCCCCTGGCCCGGGAGCCGCACGGCGTGGGAACGGGCTCCGGTGACGGCGTCGTGCACGGAGGCCTCGCTGATGCCCAACCGGGTCCGGACCACCAGCAGCGCGGTGCCACCGGGGGCGCGGTGCGGACAGAACGCGTCCAGGGTCGTGCCGGGGTCCTGGGAAACGACCTCGCGCCAGTACTCGGGGGTGATCCGCCCCCGGGGCGCGGCGGGGTCCACGGCGCACACGCGTCGGCGGGGCGCGTCGAGGGACGTGCGCAGGTACAGCAGGCCGTCCGGGCCCGCCCGCACCTCCGTCTCCGCCTCGTGGCCCACCTGGAGGGGCCGCAGATCCGGGCGCTCCGGCCGCCGCGCGGCCAGGTCGGCCAGCCACAGGTCGGTGCGGTGCCCGGTGCCGTGCCCCTCGCTGACCAGGAGCCACCGGTCGCCCAGGACGCGAACGCCCGGCACCGTGCCCGGCCCCGAACACGGGTGGACGAAGGTCTCGGCGCCGTCCGCGACCCGGCGCAGCCACACGCCGCGCATCCCCCTGACACCGTCGCGGCGCACGTAGTAGAACGCCTCGGGGACACCCGGGAGCCAGGCCACGTGCGAGTAGCGCACCCCGTGGACGGTCGGTCCGACCTGGGTCCCGTCGGCGGCCCGCAGCACGCGTAGGGCACCGCGCTCCACCCCTCCCGACGAGGTCTGCACCGCGACCAGGGTGCCGTCCGGAGCCGGCTCCCAGGCGTCCAGGGTGGTCCCTCCGTCGGGGTCGTCCGAGCAGGGATCGTGGACCGTTCGAGGTGCCCGCGCGCCGCTGGCGGGCGGGCTGTCGTGCGCCCGCGCTGGCCACACCACGAGTCGGGGGTGCTCGCTCCCGGCGTGGCGTACGGTGGCGAACACCGCGTCGGCGCGGTGCGTCGGCGGCGACCACAGGTCGGTGGCGACCAGCTCTCGGATCAACCCGGCGAGGTGGTCGCGCAGGGGCCAGGACGCCGCCTCGCGCTCGTACTCCCGCGCGCGGTCCGCCAGCCAGCGTTCGGTCGCCGGGGAGTCGGGGGTCTCCAGCCAACGGTAGGGGTCGGGGACGGGGCGGCCGTGCAGGGTGTCGACCACCGACACGGGGCCTGGGGCCGGGGCGGTTCCGGGGGCTCGGTTACGCACCATCACATGGTTCAAGCGGCCGACAGGACGGTCAAGGAAGAGATACCTGGCCCCACCGGCCGTGAGTGTGGCCCGGGAGGAAGGTTTGGGAGCGGGGCCAGCCGCGACTCGACGGCGGTGCCGCGCGGGGCGAACGGGTAGGAAGCGGGGGAGCCCCGGCCGGTGGGGTAGGGGCACCGACGTGAGGAGAGCGACCCGTGGGAACCACCACCCGCAGGACCCGTGACCCCCGCCGTTCGCTGGGAGCGGCGCTGTGCTTCGCCGCGGCCGTCCTGGTGACGGCGCTGGTCGGAGGAACCGCGGCCCAGGACGCGGGGGCCGTCTACGCGAACCTCGAACTGCCCGTGTGGGCTCCGCCCTCCTGGCTGTTCGGACCGGTGTGGACCGTCCTGTACGTGCTCGTCGCGGTCGCGGGCTGGCTCGTTTGGCGCGCGGCCGGGGTCCGGGGAGCGGCGGTCTTCCTGGGCGTGTACGTCCTACAGCTGCTGCTCAACGCGGCCTGGACCCCGCTGTTCTTCGGCGCCGGGCTCTACGGGACGGCGCTGGCGGACATCCTGCTGCTGGTCGTGGCGGTGGCGGCCACGCTCCTCCTGGCCCGACCCCACAGCGGGACGGCGGCCCTGCTCCTGGTTCCCTACCTGGTGTGGGTGGCCTTCGCCGCGGCGCTCAACGCCGCCGTCTGGGCGGTCAACTGACGGACGTGCCGGTACCCGGTGGTGCCCGGAACACCCCTGGGAGACGATGAGGGGCGGCGCCCCGGGGGGGGACGGGGCGCCGCCCGTGCGTCCGGTCCGCGCGGGGCGCGGACCGGACCGGGGAGGGTCTGGGTCAGACGTTGTCCGGGTGACCGATGGCCAGGCCGCTCTCCTGGTCGAAGAAGTGCAGCTGGCTGACGTCCACCGCGAGATTGATCGTGCTGCCCGGGCGCACGCTGCTGCGCGGGCTCACGCGCGCGGTGAACTGGGAGCGGTTGTCACCCAGCGGCAGCGCGGCCTCGGCGCTCTCCTCGTCGTCACCCGCGGCGTCCTTGGCCAGGGCGGCGGCGTCCTCGTGGCGCACCGGCGGGGCGTCGATGCCGAAGATCACGTTGATCTCGGTGCCCAACTCCTCGGTGACGTCGGCGGTGACCTCGATGCGCGGGTCGCCGTTGCCGTCGAACTCGGCGTCACTGAAGTCGGAGGGGCGGATGCCCAGGATCACCGAACGGCCCACGTACCCGTCCAGGTGCGGGCGCTCCTTGATGACCGAGGCCGGAACCGGCAGCTGGTGCTCGGCGAACTTCAGGATCGCGCCGTCACCGTCGCGCACGAGCTCGGCGTCGACGAAGTTCATCGCCGGGGAGCCGATGAAACCGGCCACGAACAGGTTCACGGGGGAGTCGAACAGGCGCTTGGGGGTGTCCACCTGCTGGAGGCGTCCGTCCCGCAGGACCGCGACCCGGTCGCCGAGGGTCATCGCCTCGATCTGGTCGTGGGTGACGTAGACGGTGGTGACGCCCAGACGCTCGTGGAGCTGGTTCAGGGAGGCGCGCATCTGCACGCGCAGCTTGGCGTCCAGGTTGGACAGCGGCTCGTCCATGAGGAAGGCCTGCGGCTCGCGGACGATGGCGCGGCCCATGGCCACGCGCTGGCGCTGTCCGCCGGAGAGCGCGCCGGGCTTGCGCTTGAGGTAGGGGTCCAGGCCGAGCATGTCGGCGGCCTCGCCGACACGGCGGGCGATCTCCGCCTTGGGGACCTTGCGCAGTTTCAGGCCGAAGGCGAGGTTCTGCTCGACGGTCATGTGCGGGTAGAGCGCGTAGTTCTGGAAGACCATGGCGATGTCGCGGTCCTTCGGCGGGCGGTCGTTGACGATCTCGTCGCCGATGACCAGCGTGCCCGCTGAGATCTCCTCCAGGCCCGCGATCATGCGCAGGGCGGTGGACTTGCCGCAGCCGGAGGGGCCGACGAGCACCATGAACTCGCCGTCGTTGATCCGGAGGTTGAGGTCGTCGACGGCCTTGACGTCGCCGCCGTAGATCTTGTCGACGCCCTCGAGGACGATCTCCGCCATGGTGGTCAGCTCCCGCGTTGGCTCGGTGGTGTGGCGTATCCGATGGTGGTCGCCGGAGGGCGGGGCCGCGACCCCTGAGGGAACTCTCCAGTGACGCCCGATGTTCGGAATTGATCGAAACGGGTGTGTTTCTTGATCACATCAGACATCATCGCGATCAAAATGTCCAGGGCGAGTGAGGTTTCGATCCGATTGCGGTCATCCGCAAACCACCCGCTGCCAGCTGGCGTGGACGGCTCAGGTGCGTTAGCCTGTCGCTCGGTTCACCACTGTTCTCCCCTTCCACCACTTGGGCCGGTGGCCACGACACGGCTTCCGGATTGAGACAAGGGGTCGGGGAGTCTGGGTAACCTAACGACCAGTCCAGCACTGGACGGACCGGTTGTGCGGCCCCCACTCGTCCGATCGGACGCTGCATCACGCGCCAGGTGCAGCTGGGATCGGGTGAGGGGCGGTGTACCGCGACCGGGCGGGGGGTTGGACCCGGAAAAGGCCCGAACATCCAGTAGACAACGGTCTTCCGAGCTCGCCGCCGACGGGACGGAGCCGGTCCGAAGGGTGGCTCGGGCCTTTTCCGCGTCCCCCCAATATGCTGACCGCAGGAGACCCTCAGTATCCAGCGGAAAGCGAGCACCCCACGTGGTTGCCGAGCAGAGGGGGTCGGAGACCGCTCCGAACCCCGCAAGACCCTCGCCGAACACCACGGCGCCGGAGTCGAGGGCGCGGGCCACGACGTGGTCCCCCCTGGCCCCGGGGCACCGCTGGGGTCGCCTCGACCTCCTCTGGCGAACCCTGGCGGCGGTCGGGGCGGGCCTGGCCCAGCTCCTGGCCCTGCCGCCCCACGGCCTCTGGTGGCTGGGCCCGTTCAGCGCCGCGCTCCTGCTCCTCGCCGTTGGCGGCGCCCGCCCGCGCCGCGCCGCCTGGTTGGGCGGCCTCTCCGGCGCCACCCTCATGGTCCCGCTGGTCCACTGGCAGAGCATCTTCGGCGTCGACGTGTGGCTGGCCACCGCGGCCCTGGAGACCGCCTACTTCCTGCCCATGGCCATGGGCCTGGCCCTGGTCGCGCGCCTGCCGTACTGGCCGCTGTGGACCGCCGGTGTGTGGGTGGCCCAGGAGGCCGTGCGCGCCCGGTGGCCGCTCGGCGGCTTCTCCTGGGGCAAGCTCGCCTACGCGCAGCCGGACACCCCCTTCGTCGGGTACGCCGCCCTGGGCTCCTCGGCCCTGGTCTCGTTCGCGGTCGCGCTCACCGGCGCCCTGCTGGTGTGGACGGTCCTGCGCGCCGTGTCCGCCCGGGGAGGCGCCCGCGTACTCCTGCCCGCCGCAGGACTGGTCGCCGGAGCGGCGATCGTCCTGGGCGGTCTCGCGGCCCCCGCGATCGGCCGCCCCGCCCCGGCGGAGACCGTCACCGTGGGCATGGTCCAGGGCAACGTGCCCAACGTGGGCGAGGTCTCCGTCCTCGGCGAACGGGCCGAGGTGCTCCAGAACCACGCGGACGGCGTCCACGAGATGGCCGACCAGGTGCGGCAGGGCGACTACCCCCAACCCGACCTGGTGCTCCTGCCCGAGAACGCCAGCGACATCGACCCCTACCGCGACCCCGAGGCCGAGCGGACCATGGAGTCCGCGGCCCGGGACATGGGCGCGCCCCTGCTGTGGGGGATGAGCCGGTTCAACGACGACGGCACGCGCCACGTGCGGAGCCTGGTGTGGGACCCCGAGACCGGGCCCGGTGACTTCTACGACAAGCGCTACCTCGTCCCCTTCGGCGAGTACGTCCCCTACCGGGACTTCTTCACGAGGTTCGTCTCCCGGCTGGGCCAGGTCAGCTCGGACGCCGTACCCGGCACCGAGCCCGGAGCCCTGGACATCGGCGGCACCACCCTGGCCGTGGGCATCTGCTTCGACGTGGCCTTCGACCCGGCGGTGCGCGACTCCGTGGCCGCGGGCGGGCGCATCATCGTCATCCCCACCAACAACGCCAACTACAACTTCACCGGCCAGTCCCACCAGCAGCTGGCGATGACCCAGCTGCGCGCGGTCGAACACGGCCGACCGGCAGTGGTGGTCTCCACCAGCGGGGTCAGCGCCGTCGTCGAGCCGGACGGCCGCGTCGTCTACGAGTCGCCCGAGGCCGTACGCGACCTCCACGTCACCGACATCACGGCGATGGACGGACTCACGGTCGCCACCCGGCTCGGGGCCGTCCCCGAGGCCCTGCTGGCCGCGCTCGGCCTGGGCGCGGTGGTCGCCTCGGTGATCGCCTCCCGCCGCGCGCGGACCCGCGCCTGACCCCTCCCGCGGCCCTCCCCGGGCGTGGGAGGCGCCCGGAGCGGGAACCATTCACACCGGGGGCGCGTTCTCCAGCAAGAGGGGGACGATCCCGGTCCCACGACACTGAGGATGATTCACGATGCCGTTGCTGATCGTGCTGGCCCTGATGGCCCTGCCCTTCCTTGAGGTCGGCCTGATGATCTGGGTCGGCGGGCAGATCGGTGTGCCGTGGACACTGGCCGCCCTGGTCTCGCTGACGGTCCTGGGCTTCGCCGTGCTGCGGCACACCGGCCGGGCCTTCCGCGAGGTCGTCCAGGAGGCCGACGAGGCCATGCGCACCGGCGAACAGCCCCGCAAGGGCCTGCTCGACCCGCTGATGCTCATGGCGGGCGGCATCCTGCTGGTCATCCCGGGCTTCCTCACCGCCGCCGTCGGACTGCTGCTGGCCACCCCGGTCACCCGGCCCGCCCTGCGGTGGGTGTTCGCAGGCTGGGCGGCGCGCCGGATGAGGAAGATGCAGGAGCGCGTCAACGAGGAGTTCGCCGCCCGCGGCGCCACCATCCCGAACCAGGCGCCCTTCGGGCCTGGTGGCCCGGGCGGTCCCGGCACGCCCCGCAACCCGTTCGACCCCCGCCCCGGAGCCGCCGACAGCGGGGACTCCACCGAACGTCCCGCGGCCAACCGCGGCCGCGTGATCCAGGGCCACTTCGAGCCCGAGGACGACGACCGGTCCTGAGACGGCCGCCGAGACGGCCCCCGTCGCCGTCAGGGGCGCCCGGGCGGGGGGTCCGCACCCGGGTCCGGGGCGGGGCCGCCGGATGGGGCCGCGGACACGTAGGCGCCCACGATGCGGGCGATCACCGTGGTCAGGAAGAGGGTTCCCGCCACCGCCTCGGCGGTGGCCAGCGACCGCGCCCACGGGGCCACCGGAACCAGGTCCCCGTACCCGAGCGTCACCAGGGTGACGAAGCTCAGGTAGGTGAGGTCCTGCCAGTCCACCGGCGCGTTCGGGTGCAGGGAGTCCACGAAGCCACCCGGCCACAGCGCCTCCACGATGCCGAACAGCGCCGCGAACACCCCGCCCGCCAGCAGGTAGGCACTGATCGCCGCCATGATGAGCTCGGGCCCGCCCCAGGCCCGGTGCCGCTGCCGGTACGTGAACACGAACTCCAGCAGCCGGTAGATCAGGTAGCCCTGGAACAGGACCACCGCGCAGAAGAGCCCCAGCCGGGCGGCGGGGACCTCCGGGTGCAGCGCGGCCCAGAACCCGGCGGCCAGGAACACCACCGAGAGCACGACCGAGGGAAGCAGGCGACGACCCCCGGGGCGGACCACGCGCACGCCGAGGACGACCACGGCCGGGTACAGCAGGACGTACAGCATCTCCCACAGTGGCCCGAGCAGCGTTAGCGGATAGGCGAAGTGCAGTAGCGCCGAGGCCGCCAGGAACGCCACCAGGGGGCGTGACCGCCCCGGTCGACCATGCATGGGAGCCCTCCGCCGTCCGTCACCGGCCGCGCCCCGGACGACGCCACCGGTCGCGGGGAGGTTAACGCGGCGGTGTGCGGCGCTGGGTGAGGCACGGGAAGGGTTTGCCCGACCTTGGGGCGCCGTCGGCTTCCGGGAGACCCCGGTGCTGGGAACATCCGGAAGGGAGTGGACCACCGGGGTCCCCGAGCACGGAGGAGCGCCATGAGCGCGAACGTTCCCGAGCCCGTCGCGTCGTTCGTGGACGCGGTCAACGCGCACGACGAACAGGCCTTCCTGGACGCCTTCACCCCCGACGGGGTCGTGGACGACTGGGGGCGCGAGTTCCGGGGACGTGCGGCGATCCGGGCGTGGAGCGACGTGGAGTTCATCGGTGCCAGGGGCGTGCTGGACGTGCGCTCGTCCGAACCGACCGAGGACGGGGTCACCGTGGTCGGGGACTGGCGATCCCAGCACGCCAACGGGCTCAGCTCCTTCGCCTTCACCGTCGTGGGCGACCGGATCGCCCGGATGACGATCCGGGAGGGCTGAGCACGGGGCGCGGGGGTGGGGGACCGAGGTCGGCCCGGGTCGCACGGTGCGGGTATCGGACGACCCGGCGGCGCGTCCCGCCGGTTCTGATCGCTTCGATCATCTTCGATCAAAACCGTGACGCGCGCCCCGGCCCGCCACGTGATCGGTTCCGGTTCAGTCGCCGGTGCCACGGCCGTGCAGGCGGGCGTGCAGGGCCCGGATCTCCTCGGTGAACATCCCCACGGGTCCCGCCGTCGCGATCCCGGGAGCCACCTCGTTCACCGACAGCGCGCGCACCGGACCGGCCGGTAGGCCCCACTCCGCCACCCAGGAGCCCAGCTGTTCGGACGAACTCGCGTACACGATCCGCCCCAGGCCGACCCAGGCGTGGGCGGCCGAGCACATCGGGCAGTGCTCGCCGGAGGTGTAGACGGTCGCCGTGGCGCGCTCGGAGGCGGGCAGGTGCTCGGCGGCCCAGCGGGCGATCGCGAACTCCGGGTGCCGGGTGGAGTCGCCCCCGGCGACGTGGTTGTGGTCCTCGAACAGCACCGTGCCGTCGGCCCCCACCAGCACCGATCCGAAGGGCTCGTCACCCTTCTCCAGCGCCTCGGCGGCCAGGTCCACCGCGCGCCGCAGGTGGCGCAGGTCGGCGTCGTTCACCATGACGGGCTCCTTCGTCTCGGGTTCGGCGCCACCGTATCGCGGGGCGCGCCCGGGACCCGTGGACGCCGTGCGCGGCGTCCGGCCCGGCTGACGGCCCGGTCTCAGATCGCGGGCCCGGCCCCCGCCGTGATCGCGTCGTAGGCGGTCATGGCGGCGTCGACCACGGTGTGCGCCTCCCGCGCGGTGCACCCGTCCCGCGCCCGTAGGGCCATCCCCTGCGACACCGTGACGAGGTAGGAGGCCAGTGCGGGTGCGTCGACGCCCTCGGGGACGTCGCCCTCGGCGAGCCCCCGTTCGATCCGTTCGGTGACCTTCGCGAGGTCCTGGGCGCGCAGGTCGGCGAGGAGGTGCCCGACGTGCTCGTGTCCCCGGCCCAGATTGGTCGCTGCCAGCACGATCATGCACCCGAGCGGGGTCCCGGTGTCGGCGTAGGCGTCCGCGTTCCGACGCAGCATCGCCTCGATCGCTTCGCGGGTGAGCTCGGCGGTCTGGACGTCCTGGTCAACAACGCCGGGATGTTCGTCTTCGGCGAGATCGACGAACTCACCCTGGAGCAGTACGAGACCAGCATGGCGGTCCACGTCAGGGCGGTGTTCGTCGCCGTCCGGGCGGCCCTGCGCCACATGGGGCCCGGCGGGCGGATCATCAGCGTCGGCAGCAGCCTCGCCGAACGCGTGCCCGACCCGGAACCAGCCTGTACTCGATGAGCAAGTCCGCCCTGGTGGGGTTCACCAAGGGGATCGCCCGGGACCTCGGCCCTCGGGGTATCACCGCGGCCCTCGTCCACCCGGGCTCGACCGACACCGAGATGAACGCCGCCGACGGCCCCGGGGCCGACACCGAACGCGCCCTGACCGCGCTCGGCCGCTACGCCACCCCCGAGGACATCGCCGCCACGATCGCGCACCTCGCCGGACCGGCGGGCGCCTACATCACCGGCACGTCCGTCACGGTGGACGGCGGTGTCACCGCGTGAATTCCCGAGGCGCGGCCAGGGCCGTCCTGCTCGCGGCCGCCCTCCTCGAGGTCGTCTGGGCCCTGGCCCTCGCCCGTCCCCACCCCGGGTGGGTGGCCTTCGGAATCGCGGTGGCCCTGGTCAGCCTCGGGTTGCTGTCCCTGGCCCTGCGCGAGCTGCCGGTCGGCGGCGCCTACGCCGTGTGGGTGGGCGTCGGGGCCGTCGGCGTGGCGGGACTCCACCTCGTGGGCGGTTGACGGACGCGGAGCCCCTGCCCCGGCTCCCCCCGCCGTTCGATGCCGCCCCGCGCGCAGGCCGTTGGCGATGACCACCACCTCCGCCACCTCGTGCACCAGGACCACCGCGGCCAGGCCCAGCACACCGAACAGCGCCAGCGGCATCAGTGCCCCGATGATCGCCAGCGACAGGCCCACGCTCTGCCACATGATCGTCCTGGCGCGACGGGCGTGGGCCAGCACCTCCGGAAGACGGCGCAGGTCCGCGCCCATCAGCGCGACGTCGGCGGTCTCCACGGCCACGTCGGTGCCCATCGCGCCCATGGCCACACCCAGGTCGGCGGCGGCCAGGGCCGGGGCGTCGTTCACACCGTCCCCGACCATCGCCACGGGGCCGCCGGAGCGCAGTTCGCCGACCATCCGCGCCTTGTCCTCGGGCAGCAGCCCCGCGAACACCAGCTTCGGGTCGATCCCCACCTCGGCGGCCCCGGCCCGGGCCGTGGCCGGGTGGTCCCCGGAGAGCATCGCCACCCGGAACCCGGACCGGCGCAGCCCGGCGACCACCTCCGCTGCCTCCGGACGCGGCTCGTCGCGCACCGCGAGCGCCCCGGCCGGCGCACCGTCGACCTCCAGCAGGACCACGGTGGCGCCCCGTCCCAGCAGCCGTTCGACCTCATCGGTGAGGGGGCCCGGGTCGATCCACCCCGGGCGACCCAGGCGGACGCGCCCACCCTCCACCCGGCCGGTGAGCCCGTGACCGGGCACCGTGCGAACGCCGACGGCCCGCGGCGGTGCGGGCCGTGCGGCCAGCACGGCCCGGGCCAGCGGGTGCTCGCTGCGCGCCTCCAGCGCCGACGCCAGTGTCAGGACCTCTTCCCTGGAGTGGCCCGGAGCGGGGGAGACCGCCACCACGGCCGGGGAGTTGCGGGTGAGGGTTCCGGTCTTGTCGAGGGCGACCACCCCCACTCCGCCCATCGCCTCCAGTGCGGCGCCTCCCTTGACCAGGGCGCCCTGGCGGGTGGCGGCTCCCACCGCGGCGACCACCGTCACCGGAACGGAGATCGCCAGCGCGCAGGGGGAGGCCGCGACCATGACGACCAGGGCGCGTTCGATCCAGGTCAACGGGTCGCCCAGGAGCGAGCCGACCACCGCCACCAGCGCGGCCGCGAGCAACACCCCGGGAACCAGGGGGCGGGCGACCCGGTCGGCCAACCGCTGGCCCCGCCCCCTGCGGGCCTGCTCGGTCTCCACGATCCGCACCACGCGCGCCAGGGAGTTGTCCTCGGCACCGGCGGTGACCGTGACCTCCAGGGGACCGGTGCCGTTGACCGATCCCGCGTACACGGCGCTCCCCGGGCCCGCCTCGACCGGGACCGACTCCCCGGTCACGGCCGAGGTGTCCAGGCTGGTCCACCCGGAGGCGACCACACCGTCGGTGGCCAGGCGTTCCCCCGGACGCAGCACGAGGGTCTGCCCGGGACGGAGTTCGGCGGGGGCGACGGTGTGCTCGACCCCGTCGCGTAGCACGGTGGCCCGTGTGGGCACCAGGTCCAGCAGGGCGCGCAGTCCGTGCCGGGTGCGGGCGACCGCGTACCCCTCCAGGCCCTCGGCGACGGTGAAGAGCACGGCCAGCATCGCGGCCTCGCCGACCTGGCCGAGGGCGACCGCCCCGACCGCCGCGAGCGTCATCAGGGTGCCCACGCCGAGCCGGTCGCGGAACGGGCCCGGGCCGTACAGGCGGCGCAGGGTGGCGGGGACGAACGTCCAGCCCGCGACCGCCAGGGCCGCCGCCTGCGAGAGCAGTACCACCGGTTCCGGAGCACCGGCCCAGCCGGCCGCGTACCCGGCGAGCAGCAGGGGGGCGGCGACGGCGGCGAAACGCAGCTCGGCGATCCGCCGGAGCCGCGCGGGCTCCTCGGGTACGTCGGGCGCGATCGCGGTGGGCGCGCCGCCGCAGCAGGAGTCGCTCACCGGTCACCGCCGCGCGCGTCGGTTCCGTAGGCGGGGCACAGCGCGACGGCGTTCCCGGTCGCGGCCAGGAGCGTCTCTGCCGCCGCGAGGAGTTCCATCAGCTCGGGGCGAGCGAGCGAGTAGAAGACCTGGCGGCCTTGGGGGCGGCCGTCGACCAGACCGCACTCGCGCAGGCACGACACGTGCTTGGAGACGGTGGACTGGGCCAGGCCCAGCTGCTCCACCAGGTCGGTCACGCGGGCCTCGCCCCGGGCCAGGCGCCGCACGATCGCCAGCCGTGTTCCGTCGGAGAGACTGTGGAAGAGGGCCTCGGCCGCGTCCAGCCCGGAGTCGGGGCGGGCCCCCTCCACGTCATTATTCATCGTCATAAGACGATCATATTCAGTTGTGGCGATCTTATCGTGGCGGGGTGCCCGTTCAGCCCCGGGTGGTGGAGCCCGCTCTGGAGGCCGCCAGCGTCTGGGAGATCTTGGCCGCCAACCGCGCCGAGGGCACGTCCGTGTGGGGGCGCCACGCCAGCGCGCCGGAGTCGCCTCCCCGCGCGGGAACCGTCGCCGCCGTCGCCCGGTACAGGTACAGGAAGGCGAAGTGCGTGTGCTCGGGCTCACCCCGGTCCGGGTCCTCCGGGACACCGTGGACGTCCAGGTCCAACGGGAGCGGGCGCCCGGACCCACCCGGAGCCCCCGCCTCCACCCGCTCCGGTGCGAGGCCCGTCGCCTCCGTCAGACGCGCCAGGGCGGCCTCGTCCAGAGCGCCGTCACCTCCGGACAGGTGCCCGCCCGGCAGCAGCCAGGCGCCCCGGTCTCCCCCGCGCACCATCAGCACCCGCCAACAGGGGTCGAGCACCACGGCTCCGGCGGTGGCGTGCCCCACCCGGAACTCCTTGGGCGAGGACAGCTCGTGTCCGCCGTCCAGGGCCCGCACCAGGGGGCCGGCCGCCTCCGCCTCCTTGGGGAAGCGCTCGAGATAGCCGTCCAGCACGGCGCGGATGTGCGTGTTCGGGATGCTCAATGTGGCTCCTGTCGATCCGGACACGTGGCGCTCCCAGGATCTCGGCTCGGCACCGCGGCTGAACAGTTCCCACGCTGACCGGGCGCCAGGTGGTACCCCGAACCGCGTCCACGGCCCCCGGACCCCGCCTACGCCCCGGCTCTGGCCGTCATCCGGTCGTCCACCACGCGGATCACCGTGATCACCGCGATCGCCACCCCCGCGACGGCCAACCCGGTCACCACCTTGGCCGGATCGCTCACGTCGAGGTCGAAGAACCAGCGCCCCCACGGCGTCACCATCGCCAGCGTCAGGAGCCCCACCATGGAACCCACCAGCACGACCTTCCACCACACGTACGGCTTGGCCACCAGCAACAGCACCCACAGCGTGGTGGCGCACAGCGTGATGACCACCGCCGTGCGGTCCGCCGGATCGGGGACCGTGCGCCCGCCCAAGACCAGCAGGTAGGTGGTCACCGCCGCCAGCCCGGCCACCAGGCCCGAGGGGACGGCCAACCGCAGCGTGCGCAGGACGAACCCCGGCCGGGCGATGTCGGTGTTGGGCGCCAGGGCCAGGAAGAACGACGGGATGCCGAAGGTCACCGCGTTGATCAGGGTCGCGTGCCGGGGGAAGAACGGATAGGCCACCGCCAGCAGCCCCACGATGATCGCCAGCGTCATCGTGTACACGGTCTTCGTGAGGAAGAGGCTGGCCACCCGTTCGATGTTGCCGATCACCCGGCGGCCCTCCGCCACCACCCGGGGCAGCACCGCGAAGCGGTTGTCCAGCAGGACCAGCTGGGCCACCGAACGCGACGCCGGGCTGCCCGAACCCATCGCCACGCCGATGTCGGCCTCCTTGAGCGCGAGCACGTCGTTCACGCCGTCACCGGTCATCGCCACCGTGTGTCCGCGTTCCCGCAGGCCGCGCACCATGTCGCGTTTGCGTTCGGGGGTGACCCGCCCGAACGCCGAGTGGCCCTCCACCTCCCGCGCCATCTCCCCGAACTCCTCGGGCAGTTCCCGGGCGTCCACCGGGCGGTCGGCCCCGCGCAGCCCCACCACGCGGCCGACCGCGCCCACCGAGGCCGCGTGGTCGCCGGAGACGATCTTGACGTCCACGCCCTGTGCGGAGAAGTAGTCCAGGGTCGGCGCGGCGTCCTCGCGCACCCGCTGGTCGAGCACGACCAGCGACACCGGCTCCACGGTTCCCGGAGCCGACTCGTCGTCCACCCGCGCCGACGCGCGCGCCAGCAGCAGCACCCGCAGGCCCTGGGCGCCCAGCCGGGCCGCCTCGGCCGCGGCCGGCGACCCGGGGTCGGCCAGGACGTCGGCCGCGCCCAGCACCCAGTGCCGTTCACCCACGGGGGAGACCAGGCTCGCGCCGCTCCACTTGCGGGCGGAGGAGAACGGGGCCAGCGCGGTCACGGTCCAGTCCGGGGCCGCCTGACCGCTGGCCGCGCAGCCCTCGGCGATCGCCGCCATGCTCGGGTTCGGATCGGGGTCGCTCGCCGCGAGGGCGGCCAGCACCAGGGTGGGGGACTCCGAGTCGGAGCCGCCCAGGTCACGGATCTCCGCCAGCCGCATCCCGACCTCGGTCAACGTGCCGGTCTTGTCCGTGCACACCACGTCCACGCGGGCCAGGCCCTCGATCGCGGGCAGCTCCTGGACCAGGCACCGGTGGCGGCCCAGCCGGATCACCCCCACCGCGAACGCGATGCTCGTCAGCAGGATCAACCCCTCGGGGATCATCGACACCAGTGCCGCCACCATGCCCCTGAGGGCGTCGGCCAGCGGTCCCGAGATACCGGCGGAGACCGGGTGTTCCAACGCGACGTGCCCGTTCAGGAACAGCTGGCTGTACACGAGCAGGGCACCGATGGGAAACAGGGCGTAGGTGATCCAGGTGAGGATCGTGTTGATGCCCGAGCGCAGCTCCGAACGCACCAGCGAGAAGCGGCTGGCCTCCTCCGCCAGCCGCGCGGCGTACGCGTGCCGCCCCACCTTCGTCGCACGGAAGCGCCCGGTCCCGGCCACCACGAAGCTGCCCGACATCACCGCGTCACCGGTCCGTTTGACCACGGGGTCGGCTTCGCCGGTCAGGAGGGACTCGTCGACCTCCAGTCCTCCAGCCCAGGTCACGACGCCGTCCACCACCACCTGGTCGCCGGCCCCCACCTCCAGCACCTCGTCGAGGACGATCTCCTGGGTGGCCACCCGTACCGTCTCGCCCTCGCGCACCACTCGGGGGCGCGCGGCGTTGACGATCGCCAGCTGGTCCAAGGTGCGTTTGGCCCGCAGCTCCTGCACGATGCCGATCAGCGTGTTGATCACGATGACCAGGGCGAACAGGCCGTCCTGTACGGGCCCGATGACCGCGATGATCGCGAACAGCACCGCGATCATCGCGTTGATGCGGGTGAAGACGTTGCCCCGGATGACCTGGCCGACGCTCCGGCTCGCCCGGACGGGGACGTCGTTGGTGCGGCCCGCGGCGACGCGTTCGGCGACCTCGTCCCGCGACAGCCCCCGTTCCGGCGGCGGCCCCGCAAGGGCGGTCCGGGCCGGGGCGGCCTGGTTCGGGGGCGGTGGCCGGTCGGCTTCGTCGGGCACGGGAGGACTCCAGTAGGGAAAAGGAGGGCGAAGGGGACCGGAGCGGTGAAACCCACGCTCAACCGGGCCCCGGCGTCAACGCACACAAGACTAGGGAGCCCCCAGAGTAGAGGAGCACGCCCGGTCCGCGCCGTGGGGCGGGGACGACTCCTCGCCCGGGGGCCAGCCCCACCCCCGGGCCGCTCCCGGGGGCGGGCACGCGGAGCCCTTCCGACGTAGAGTCCTGGGAAGGGACCCGAACAGGGGAGAGAACCAAGATGTGCACGGTGATCGTCGGCTTCGACCCGGAGGCCAGGACTCCGCTGGTCGTCGCCGCGCTCAGGGACGAGATGCGTTCACGTCCCTGGGCCTGGCCGGCTCCGCACTGGGCCGACCGCCCCCACCTGGTCGGCGGACGCGACCAGCTCGCCGGCGGCACCTGGCTGGCCGTGGACGCCCACAAGAGGCGGATGGCGGCACTGCTCAACGGCTGGCCGTGGGACGGCACGATGCCGTGGGAGGGCACCTACCCCGCCAGCCGCGGCGACCTCCCGCTCAGGGCGCTCTCCCAGAACCGCGACCCGCTCTCGGGGGAGGACCCCACCCGGTACGCCCCCTTCCACCTGCTCGACGCCGACCCCCACGTGGCGACCCTGCACAGCTGGGACGGGCGCTGCCTGGACACGCGGGCCCTGCCCCGGGGAGTGACCACGCTGGTCAACACGGGCCTCGACCCGGCCGACCCCCGCGCGGCCCGCCACACCCCGGAGTTCGCGCGGACCCGCCCCGACCCCGTCCTCGCCCAGGCGCGCACCCCGGGGGAGATCTGGGGGGAGTGGATCGCCCTCATCACCCGGGCCGCCCACGACCAGCCCCGGTCCGCGGGCACCACCCCGGGCGGGGACCCCACGGGGCTGATCGCCCACGCGGACCTGGGCGACGGCCAGGTGTGGGCCACGGGTTCGGTCACGTTGGTGGCCCTGGACCGGGAGACGGTGCGGTACGCCTTCACCGACACCCCCGCCGTCCCGGAGTCGTGGACGATGGTCGACCTCCCGGACTGAGCCGGACCGCCGCACGGCCGGTCCGCGATCCCCGGAAGATCGGGCGGGGCGGCGCGTCCCCGATTGGGGTCGTCGGCGGGCCCCTTGTCGTCGTCCGGTCAGGACATGAGGAGGAAGGTCAGGAACGCCAGGAGCGTCACCGAGACGAAGGCGCTCAGGGCGATGAGGGAGTTGAGGCGGAAGCGTTCCGCGTCGCCGGGAGCGAAGGGGCCCAGGTCGGTCTCGTTCTCGTCCATGGCCTCCATCATGCCGTGTCCCGGCGCGGTCGGCGACCGCGCCTAGTCGAGCGAGTACACGCGGACGTAGTCCACGCGCATCTCCTGGGGGAGCTGGGTCGTGCCGTCGGGGTACCCGGGCCAGTCCCCGCCCACGGCCACGTTGAGGATCATGAAGAACGGCTGGTCGAACACCCACGGGTTCCCCCGGGTGTCCGCCGCCGTGTACGTCTGGTAGGCGACGCCGTTCACCGACCAGGTGACCGAGCCCGGTCTCCAGTCCACCGCGAACGTGTGGAAGGTGTCGGCGAACGACCACCCCTGCGGGTGCATGTAGGAGCCCGTGAGCGGGCTGCCTCCGGAGTATCCGGGGCCGTGGAGGCTCCCGTGGACCAGGTGGGGTTCGCGTCCGATGTTCTCCATGACGTCGATCTCGCCCGAGTGCGGCCACGGCGTGTTCGGGAAGTCGGCGCCCAGCATCCAGAAGGCGGGCCAGATGCCCTGGCCCCGGGGGATCTGGATGCGTGCCTCGACCCTCCCGTACTGGGGGTGGACCTTGTTCTGGGTGGTGATGCGCGCGGAGGTGTAGCCGCCGTGCGCCTCCTGGCGGGCGGTGATGACGAGGTGGCCGTTGCCGTCCAGGGCGGAGTTGGCCCGGCTGTCGGTGTAGTTCTGGAGCTCGTTGTTGCCCCAGCCGTGGTCGCCGGTCTCGTGGTTCCAGTGGGCGGGGTTGGGAGCGCTCCCCGCGGGGCCGTCGAACTCGTCCGACCACACGAGGGTGGCGGCGCGCGTGTCGGTCTCGGTGGTGGACGCGGAGGCGGTGACGGGGGAGATCAGGGCCGCGGCGGTGACGACCGCCATGAACAGGGCGCGGTGCATGGGCTGCTCCGGGGGGAAGCCCCCACAGGGGCGGTGGAGTGCGGGTCCGGACGCGTACGCCGCGACCCGGGGTGGTCGCTTGGTGACCTGTGGTGTTGATCAGTTACTGTACGTTCAGTAAGTCAGGCGCACAAGGCCGGGTGCCCCGGGTTTTCTCGGAAGTTTTCCGAAAGCGCGTCATAGGAGCGGTGGTGGAACGTTTCCTCAGGGAAAGTAGTTCGACGATCCACCGAGGAATCCACATGCTGAGCGCCCACGCCGTCCCCGCGCCCCCGTCCGACCCCGCCGACCTGGTGGGGCAGTGGGTCCGGGTGAGGGAGGACGGCACCGTCGGGCTGCTGCTCCGCGCCGACCGCACGGGCTGGTCGCTGCGCACCCCGACCGGTGTCGTCTCGCAGCGGGGACGCCTGGTCGCCGAGCCGGTCACCCGCCGCACCGAGGCCCGCCCGGTCCGCCGCCGACTGCGAGCGGTCATGGACGACCCGGCCTTCCCCGGCGCCGCCGACCTGGACCTGCTCGACCTGCAGTTGACCGCCCACCCGTGAACACGGGTGCGTCGCGCGCCCCCGGTCCCGCCCCTCCCGCCTAGGGTGGGAGGGGCGAGGCGGAGGGCACACGGCGGCGCGTCCGCTGTCACCCCCGGACCGCGTAAACCCCCTGCGTGACCGCGGCGTCTCTCTGGGAGACGGCGCATTCGTCGTCGAAGGCGCGTGGAGCGTACGCGTACACAGCAGGGGGCACCACCATGGGCCGAAGCGGCTACCACCTCGAAACCGGAGCGTACTGGCTGCTCTACGTCGTCTCCCTCAGCGGAGCCCTCCTGCACTGGCGGCTGGGCAACGCCCTGTTCGCGGCCCTGTGTGGGGGCGCCGCGGTGTTCAGCGTCCTGCTCATCGGCCGCGTCGGGATCTTCGCCGCTCCCCAGGAACGCTGACCGGTATTCCCGCCCCACCCTGGGGAAATCATCACCTCACGCCCCGCCCGCTATCTGTGCGTTTGTCGCGTGCACGTGCGGATAGGCTTCCCGGTATGCGTTCATGGTCTGCGCCTGACATCGTCCCCCTGCCGGGTACCGGCGGCCCTCTCCGTATCCACGACACCGCCACCGGCCGGATAGGGACGACCACGCCGGGCTCGACCGCGGGCATGTACGCCTGCGGCATCACCCCCTACGACGCCGCCCATCTGGGGCACGCCTTCACCTACCTGACCTTCGACCTGGTCAACCGGGTGTGGCGGGACGCCGGGCACGACGTCGACTACGTCCAGAACACCACCGACATCGACGACCCCCTGCTGGAGCGGGCCGAGGCCACGGGCGTCGACTGGCGCGACCTCGCCCACCGGGAGATCGACGTCTTCCGCGACGACATGGCCGCCCTGGCGATCATCCCGCCCGCCTCGTACGTGGGCGTCGTGGAGTCCGTCGACCTCATCAGCGAACTCGCCGTGCGCATCCGCGAGACCGGTGCCGCCTACGAGGTCGACGGCGACCTCTACTTCTCCGTCGCGTCCGCCCCGGAGTTCGGCGAGATCAGCAACCTCGGCCGTGCGCAGATGCTGGAGCTCTTCGGCCAGCGGGGCGGGGACCCCTCGCGCGCGGGCAAGAAGGACCCCCTCGACTGGTTGCTGTGGCGCGCCGAGCGCCCCGGCGAACCCGCCTGGGACAGCCCCCTGGGTCGGGGGCGCCCCGGCTGGCACATCGAGTGCAGCGCCATCGCCTTGGACCGGCTCGGTCCCTCGTTCGACATCAACGGCGGCGGCAGCGACCTCATCTTCCCGCACCACGAGATGGGCGCGGCCGAGACCCGCTGCGCCACCGGCCGCCCCAATGCCCACCAGCACCTGCACGTGGGCATGGTCGGTCTGAACGGCGAGAAGATGTCGAAGTCGCTGGGCAACCTGGTCTTCGTGTCCAAGCTGCGCCAACAGGGGGTGGACCCGGCCGTCATCCGCCTGGCCATGCTCACCCACCACTACCGCACCCCGTGGGAGTGGACCGACTCCGAACTGCCCGCCGCGACCGAGCGCGCCGAGCGCTGGCGCGCGGCGACCGCACTGGGCGCCGGACCGGACGCCGCCCCGGTCCTGGCCGCCGTGCGCGCCGCGCTCGCCGAGGACCTGGACTCCCCGTCCGCGCTCGCCGCGGTGGACGCCTGGGCGACCGCGGCCCTCACCGGGAGCGGAGGGTCCGACACCTCGGCCCCCGGCCTGGTGCGCACCACCGTGGACACCCTCCTCGGGGTCAGGCTCTAGGTGTACTGACCTCTCAGGCCAGTACACCTAGTCCGCCGCGTCCGGACACCACGACGCCCCGGGGCGATGCCGGACCCCCCGGAGCGTCGCCGCGCCCGGGTCGCGGGCGCCGGGGTTCAGCCCCGGGGGCGCGGCACCCCGGGGCCGGTCGGGGCAGTGAAGTCGGGAAACGTCGTGGCCCCGGAGTCCGGAAGGAGCCGTACGACGGGGACGCCGTTGGCGGGATCGGCCCCGATCCGCTCGTAGGCCCGGGGGCCCTCCTCCACGTCGTGGCCCAGCCCCCGCATCAGCTCGGCCGCCGCCACCGGGTGCCGTCGCGCGTAGTGGGCCAGCGCCCGCCCCGACTCCCCGGGCGGCAGTGGTTCGGCCACGGCCCGCCGTCGCACCCCGCCCTCCTGGAACAGGACTCGGGGCTCCGCGCGGATGTTGCGGAACCACTGGGACCGGTCCCCGTACCCCGAGGCGACGAGCACCGCCCCGGTGGCGTGGTTGCGGCCCACCACCTCCAGCACCGCCTGCCGTGCCTCTCCGGTGGTGCGGCCACGGTGGGTGAGCAGGACGAAGCGCCCGCCCAGCAGCGCACCCAACCCCAGCCGGTAGATCCAGATCGGGGCGCGGTACAGAGCGCGCCCGAGCGGGTCGCGCGGGGGTTGGGCGAACGTCATGAGGGCCTCCTGACCTGGGTTCCAGCGCCCGAGTGTAGTGAGGCACCCGGGCCCGTGCGGGGGACGCCACGCCCGACACCGCGCCAACGGTCGGTGCCCGCTGCCATCATGCCGCCATGGACACCAGAGCTGACATCCTCCACTCGACCGACTGGTCGCGGACCTTCCACGCCTACGGCCCGGCCTCCGAGGCGCCGGAGTTCCTCGCCGGGCTGCTGTCCGAGCGGGAGGAGGAGCGGGAGCGGGCCCTGGGCTACCTGAACAGCGCGATCCTGCACCAGGGCACGATCTACCCGGCCACCCCGCCGGTCGCGCTGTTCGTCGCGGGCCTGCTGACGGACCCCCGGGCCCAGGCCCCGGTGTGCGACCCGTTCGGTGGGGCCCCGGACCTGCCGGCCGCACCGCTGCGCCTCCGCCTGCTCGACTTCCTGGCCGACGTGGCCCGTGCGGCCGCCGAACTCACGGCCGACCGTTCGATGACACGGTTGGAGCTGCTGGCCGACCCGGGGGACCGTCGCGACGGGGTCGACGCGCTCCTGTCCCGGATGGCCGACAGCGACGCCGAGGGGGCCGAGGACATCTGGGAGGACCCGCTCCTGGACACCGTCTTCCGCCGGGCCCTGTACGACCTGCACCTGGCCGCGCCCGCTCTGCTGGAGGCCGTCCGGCCGCTGCTCACGCACCCGGATGGGCGGGTGCGCCAGCACGCGGTGGCGGCCAGCGGGGCACTGTGCCGCCTGGGCGGGGAACCGGAGGTGGACCTCTCTGGAGCCGCCGACCTCGCCGAGAACCGGGACGAGGGAGCCGCGATCGTCCTGGCCCTGGTGGAGGGCGGTGGTGACACCTCGGAGTTCCTCTCCCACCCCGACCCGGCCATCCGCGCCTGCGCCGCGCTCTCGGGGGACCTGGCGGGCGACCCCGTCGCCACGGGCGCGCTGCGGGACGCCCTGGCCGACCCCTGCGCCGCCGACGCCTGGTTCCGGGACCGTCCGGGCTTCTTTCCCGGTCACGTCCGCTTCTCGCTGGTCGCCGCGTTGGTGGAGCGCTCCCAGCCCGGGGACGCCGCCGACCTCCTGCCCGTCTTCCGAGCGCTCGCCGCGACCGCCAGCCCGTTCACCGCGGAGGCGGATCTGCGCGGGCTCCTCGGCCTGGCCCTGGGAGTGGTGCCGGGGCGGCCCGCGCCCCGGGTGGTGGCCCCCACCGAGGTCCAGCGCGCCTACCTGAGCGCGGTCGTCGACGGCGACCGGCTGTGGGGTTCGCGCGTGGCCAACCTCTCCTTCGTCCTGTCGAGTCTGGGGCTGCCGCAGGAGCGCGAGGAGCTGCGGTCACTGGCCACGAAGTGACCCATGGTGCGCTTGTCGAGCAATGTCCGGTTTGCTGGGTTTCGTGGTGACCACCTGTGGCCACGACCTCCCCGAATCGCCACCACCCGAGGGCGCCCCGTGATGGGATGGCGCCCATGACCACGACCACGACCAGTACCCCCACCCGGCCCAGCGCCGCCGCGGAGCTCATCGCCGACTTCGTCTCGACCGGCGGCCGCCTCACCGACCGAGCCGACCTGGCCCGGTTCCTGCGGGAGCACCGACTCGTCACCGAGGGCGCCATCCCCATCACCCTGGCCGACCTCGACGAGGCCATCACCCTGCGCGACGGAATCCGCGCGCTGCTCGACCGCGGCACCGACCCCGACCCCGAGACCCTGGCCCGTGCCCAGAAGGTCCTGGACGGCCTGCGCGTCACCGTGCGACTCGAACCGGCCGAGCAGGCCGAGTCCCCGCTCGCCCCGGCCGTCGTCGACGAGGTCCGTCGTGGGCTCGCCCGCGTCGCCGGAGCCTGGGCGGCCGTCGTGGCCACGGGGGAGTGGCGCCGCCTGCGCCTGTGACACCCGCCCGCGCGTGCCCCTCCTGGGTCACGCGCGGGCCCGTCACGCGGGGCGCTCAGCCAAGGAGCGCGGCCAGCGGCCCGCGGCGGCGTTCGGCCTGACGCCGCGCCAGGAACCCCTCCCACCGCGCGGTGACGTCCTCCAGACGGTAGCCGGAGGCCGAGTCCAGCGCCCCGGCGCCCATGCGGTGGCGCTCCTCCCGGTCCGCCACCAGGCGGTTGAGCGCGGCGCCCAGGGCCCCGACGTCCTGCGGTGGTACCAGGAGCCCGTTGCGGCCGTGGTCGATGATCTCCCTGGGGCCGTGCGGGCAGTCGAAGCTCACCACGGGGACCCCCACCGAGAAGGCCTCGATGATGGTCATCCCGAATCCCTCCACCCGTGAACTCACCGCCAGCAACGAGGCCTTGGAGAGCTCCCCGAGCATGTCGGTGGTCCGGCCCATGAGGCCCACGTGGTCCTCCAGGCCCAGGCGCCGCACGGTCGCACGCAGCTCCTCGTCCCGGTCGCCGCCGCCGTGGATGTGCAGCCGCCATTCCGGGTGCTCCGCCACCACGTGCGAGAACGCCTCCACGAGCATCGGATACTGCTTGACCGGGGAGAAGCGCCCGGCGGCGGCGATCACCGGTTCGTCCAGCGTGGACCGGGCAGGCTCGCCCGGCTCCAGCGCGTTGGGCAGCGCCGTCAGCCACCCCTCGGGGGAGCCGAGAAGGCCCTCGTAGGCGATCCGGTCGGTTTCAGTGAGCACGCCCAGACCGCCCAGTTTCGGGTACGCGCGCGTGATGGCCGCGCGCACCTCCGGCTTGTGCTCGTCCAGGTTGAGGTGTTCCTGACCGATGGTCAGTACGCGTCGCGGCGCCCACGCGGCCAGGAGCAGGTTGATCCCGGGGCGCGTCCCGATCACCACGTCGGCGCGGGTGGTGCGCAGGTACTCGCGCAACCCGGTGACGGCCTCCGGGGTGAAGTTCTTGTTGCGGCGCCGCTCGGCCTCGGGCACGATCAGCCGCGCCCGTCGGTGCCAGTGGTCCATGACCCGCTTTCTCGGGACTCTGACCCGCGATTCGTCGGTGTCGTCGCTCAGCGGTACCAGGCGCACGTTGTCGGCGGGGACGAAGAACGGCTGGCGCCTCTTGCGCACCAGGCTCACGATCTCCACCTCGTGGCGTTCCGACAGGCCCCGCGCCAGGTTGTGCACCGTCCGTACCGTGCCCCCCATGGCATAGCCGTTGGCGATGACGAAGGCGATCCTCACAAGCAGCCCCAGATCCCGTCCCGCGCGGTCGGGACGGGCACTTGTCCCAGGCATCGGAGGACGGCGGCCCCACCCGGCCCCGGAGCACGCGTACCCCCGTACCGCGCGCCCCGGACCCCGGCCCTGTGTCACCCCGATCCGCGAGCCATCCATCGCAACGTAGCCACATCGGCCTAAAGGCGAGGTAACGGAAAACCGGAACATCGGGACCGGACCGGGTCACTTCACCCGTCGTCGCGGCGGCGCAGGTAGCGCTCGAACTCCTGGGCGATGGCGTCACCGGTGGCCTCGGGAAGCTCCACGGTGTCCTTGGCCTCCTCCAGCCCGCGCACGTAGGCGGCGATGTCCTCGTCCTCGGAGGTGAGGTCGTTGACACCCGCCTCCCAGGACACCGACTCCTCCGGCAGCGCTCCCAGCGGCACCTCGGTCTCCGCGAAGTCCTGGACCCAGCCGAGCAGGGCCAGGGCGGCCTTCGGGCAGGGCGGCTGCGCCACGTAGTGCGGGATGGCCGCCCAGAGCGACACCGTCTCCACACCCACGGAGCTGAACGCCTCGTGCACCGCCCCCACGATCCCGGTCGGCCCCGAGTAGTTGGCCAACTCCAACCCGTGCCGGGTCCCGAGCTCCGGTGGGGAGCTCATCCCGGTCACCGGGATCGGCCTGGTGTGCGGGGCGTCGGCCAGCAGCGAACCCAGGATCACGGCGCGCCTGACACCCAGCTCACGCGCCACGGCGAGCAGGTCGGCCGTGAAGGAGCGCCAGCGCATGTTGGGCTCGGGGCCGCTGACCAGGACGACGTCGCGGCGCGAGCCCGGGGGGCGGACCACCCGGACACGGGTGGTGGGCCACTCCATCTCGGTCAGTCGGCCCTCGGTCACCGTCATCCTGGGCCGGGTGACCTGGAAGTCGTAGTAGTCGTCCGGTGCCAGCGCGCACAGTTCGGTGGAGTCCCACTGTTCGTTCAGGTGCGCCACCGCGAGGCTCGCGGCCTCACCCGCGTCGTTCCACCCCTCGAACGCCGCCACCATCACCGGCTCGACGAGCTCGCGGTCGAGCTGGATCATGGACGGCCCCTTCCTGGACGCGGACGCACACCACCCTACGGGGTGGCACGGCGGGCGGGAAACCGTTGACGCGGGACCGCCGACTCCCGCCCCGTCCACCACAGTGGGACGCCTGTCTCACGTGGCGAAACGCCGATGGGGTAGCCTCGCGACCAGCGACTGACCAAGGACACCGCCGTCCCCGGAAACGCCGACCCCGCTCCTGCCCGCGCCCGCGGGTCGCCCCAGCGCCACACGTCTCCGTGCCCAGTGTCACCGGGACCGAGCTGGGCCCCGCCGCGCCCCGAGACTAGAGTTGCTGAACATGAGAGATCGACGGACATTCCGTGAAGCACTGTCCCAGCGAGTAGTCGTCGCGGACGGGGCGATGGGCACCATGTTGCAGGCGCACGATCTCGACCTCGACCAGTTCGAGGGCCACGAGGGCCTCAACGACATCCTCAACCTGACCCGGCCCGACATCGTCCGGGACACCCACGCCGCCTTCTTCGAGGTGGGCTCCGACTGTGTGGAGACCAACACGTTCTCCGCCAACTACGGAGGCCTCTACGAATACGGCATCGAGGACCGCACCTACGAGATCGCCGAGGCCGGTGCGCGTATCGCCCGCGAGGCGGCCGACGCCTACAGCACGCCCGACCAGCCCCGCTACGTCCTCGGGTCGGTCGGGCCCGGCACCCGCCTGCCGACCCTGGGGCACGCGCCCTACACGTTCCTGCGCGACTACTACGAGCAGTCCGCGCGCGGCCTGATCGACGGCGGCTCGGACGCCATCCTGATCGAGACCTGCCAGGACCTGCTCCAGGTCAAGGCCGCCGTGGTCGGCGCCAAGCGCGCCCGCGCGGCCCTGGGCCGGGACGTGCCCGTCATCGCCCAGGTGAGCATCGAGACCAACGGCACCATGCTGATGGGTTCGGAGATCGGCGCGGCCCTGACCTCGCTGGCCCCGCTGGGCATCGACGTGATCGGCCTCAACTGCTCCACCGGCCCCGCCGAGATGAGCGAGCACCTGCGCTACCTGTCGCACCACTCGCCCATCCCCATCTCCTGCATGCCCAACGCGGGCCTGCCCGAACTGGGCCCCCACGGCGCCGTCTACAACCTCTCCCCCGAGGAGCTGACCGACGCCCACGACGCCTTCACCTCCGAGTTCGGACTGAACCTGGTGGGGGGCTGCTGCGGCACCACCCCCGAACACCTGCGCCAGGTCGCCGAGCGGGTCCAGGGCCGCGGGCTGAGGAACCGCAAACCGCTGGTCGAGGCCGCCGCGTCCTCCCTGTACCAGAGCGTCCCCTTCCGTCAGGACTCCAGTTACCTCGCGGTCGGCGAGCGCACCAACGCCAACGGCTCCAAGAAGTTCCGCGAGGCCATGCTGGCCGAGGACTGGGACGCCTGCGTCGAGATCGCCCGTGACCAGATCCGCGACGGCGCCCACGTACTCGACCTCAACATCGACTACGTGGGCCGCGACGGCGTCAGGGACATGCACGCCCTGGCCTCCCGGCTGGCCACCGCCTCCACCCTGCCCCTCATGCTCGACTCCACGGAGCCCGCCGTCCTGGAGGCGGGGCTGGAGGTCCTGGGCGGCCGCGCGGTGGTCAACTCGGTCAACTACGAGGACGGCGACGGCCCCGACTCCCGGTTCACCCGCATCATGGGGCTGGTCCAGGAGCACGGAGCCGCCGTGGTCGGCCTGTGCATCGACGAGGAGGGCCAGGCCCGGACCGCCGAGTGGAAGGTGCGGGTGGCCAGCCGCCTGATCGACGAGATCACCGGGGACTGGGGGCTGCGCACCAGCGACATCGTCATCGACTGTCTCACCTTCCCCATCACCACCGGGCAGGAGGAGACGCGTCGCGACGGCATCGAGACCCTCGACGCCATCCGCGAACTCAAGAACCGCTACCCCGACGTGCAGACCACGCTGGGGCTGTCCAACCTGTCCTTCGGCGTCAACCCGGCCGCCCGCATCGTGCTCAACTCGGTGTTCCTGCACGAGGCCGTGCGGGCCGGCCTGGACTCGGCCATCGTGCACGCCTCCAAGATCGTGCCGATCAACCAGATCCCCGAGGACCAGCGCAGGGTGGCGCTCGACCTGGTGTACGACCGCCGCGAGGGCGACTACGACCCGCTGTCGGAGTTCATCGACATGTTCCAGGGCGTCGACGCCAAGGCCATGAAGGCCTCGCGCGCGGAGGAACTGGCCGCCCTGCCGCTGTGGGAGCGCCTGGAACGGCGGATCATCGACGGTGAACTCGCCGGTATCGAGGCCGACCTCGACGAGGCGCTGGCCGAACGGCCCGCCCTGGCCATCGTCAACGACACCCTGCTCAAGGGCATGAAGACCGTCGGCGAGCTGTTCGGTTCCGGGCAGATGCAGCTGCCCTTCGTCCTCAAGTCCGCCGAGGTCATGAAGAACGCGGTCGCCTACCTCGAACCGCACATGGAGAAGAGCGACGACGACGGCAAGGGCCGCATCGTGCTCGCCACCGTCAAGGGCGACGTCCACGACATCGGTAAGAACCTCGTGGACATCATCCTCTCCAACAACGGCTACGAGGTGGTCAACCTCGGCATCAAGCAGCCGGTCTCGGCGATCCTGGAGGCGGCCGAGGAGAGGAAGGCCGACGTGATCGGCATGTCCGGCCTCCTCGTCAAGTCCACGGTGATCATGAAGGAGAACCTGCAGGAGATGAACTCCCGGGGGCTCTCCGAGCGCTTCCCGGTGCTCCTGGGCGGTGCCGCGCTCACCCGTTCCTACGTGGAACAGGACCTGGCCGAGATGTTCGGCGGCGAGGTGCGCTACGCCAAGGACGCCTTCGAGGGCCTGCGGCTGATGGACACCTTCATGGCGGTCAAGCGCGGTGAGGAGGGGGCCAAGCTCCCCGAACTGCGTCAGCGCCGGGTACGGCGCGGCGCCACGCTGAAGGTCACCGAGCCGGAGGAGATGCCCGCCCGCAGCGACGTCTCCACCACCAACCGGGTGCCCGTACCGCCCTTCTGGGGCGACCGCATCAGCAAGGGCATCCCGCTGGCGGACTACGCGGCCTTCCTCGACGAGCGCGCGACGTTCATGGGGCAGTGGGGGCTGAAGGCCTCGCGCGGCGGTGAGGGGCCCTCCTACGAGGAGCTGGTGGAGACCGAGGGCCGCCCGCGCATGCGGATGTGGCTGGACCGCATCCAGACCGAGGGCCTGCTCGAGGCCGCCGTGGTGCACGGCCACTACCCCTGTTACAGCGAGGGCGACGACCTGGTCGTGCTCGACGAGGACGGGACGACCGAGCGCACCCGCTTCACGTTCCCGCGCCAGCGCCGCGACCGCCACCTGTGCCTGTCGGACTTCTTCCGTCCCAAGGAGTCGGGGGACCTGGACGTGGTCACCTTCCAGGTGGTGACGGTGGGCGCGGCGATCAGCCGGGCCACCGCCGCCCTGTTCGAGAAGAACGCCTACCGCGACTACCTGGAGCTGCACGGCCTGTCGGTGCAGCTCACCGAGGCCCTGGCCGAGTACTGGCACACCCGGGTGCGCGCGGAGCTCGGCTTCGCGGGGGAGGACCCCGCCGAGCTGGACGCGTTCTTCAAGCTCGGGTACCGGGGCGCCCGGTTCTCACTCGGGTACGGGGCCTGCCCGGACCTGGAGGACCGCGCCAAGATCATGCGGCTGCTGGAACCCGAGCGGGTGGGGGTGTCGTTGTCCGAGGAGTTCCAGCTTGTTCCCGAACAGGCCACCGACGCGATCGTCATCCATCACCCGGAGGCGACATACTTCAACGTCTGACCTGCCAGGACGCGGGCCCCGTCGGGACACCGGCGGGGCCCGCGCCGGGGGTCGGCACCACCGGCCACCGCGCCACGAGTCGAGATGAGCGAATTGAGCACTGTGAGTACCGAACTGACCGAGTCCGCCGTGGCGGTGGAGCGCCGACTCCAGGCGGTGCTGCTGGACATGGACGGCACCCTCATCGAGAGCGAGCACCTGTGGGGGGAGGCCGAGGCCGAACTCGTCGCCGAACTGGGCGGTGAGTGGACCGAGGCCGACCACGAGGCCAACGTGGGCAACGCCGCCGAACCGGTGGGCCGCTACATCATCGAGCGGACCGGCGCCGTTCACCTCACCCCGCGCCAGGTGGCCGACACGCTCTACGAGCGCTTCCACGCCAAGTTGGAGCGCGGCGCCGATCTACGGCCAGGCGCCAAGGAGCTCGTGACGATGCTGGCCGAGGCAGGGGTCCCGGCGGTGCTGGTCACCTCCACCGAACGCTCCCTGGTGGAGACCGCCATCCGCGGCATCGGTCTGGAGCGATTCGTGGACTCGGTCGCCGGGGACGAGGTGGACGCCAACAAGCCCCACCCCGACCCGTACCTGAAGGCCGCGAGTCGCCTGGGCGTGGACCCGGGGCGCTGCGTGGCCGTGGAGGACTCGGCGGTTGGAGTGGCCTCGGCCGCCGACGCCGGGTGCGTCACGGTCGCCGTGCCCAACCACGTGGAGATCGAGCCCCGCGAGGGCGTGGTCTTCCGCGACAGCCTGGTCGGGGTGGACCTGGAGTGGCTGGAGTCGCTGGTGGCCCGCGTCCGGGCCTGAGGGAGCGGCCGCGCGCCGGGGCCGGGCGCGCCACCGCGCGCTCCACGCCGCGCCCGCCGGGGCGGGGCCGCAGCGGGCCGGTCCCTTGGTGCCGCGCCCGCCCGTGGGTAGCGTGGGAGACACGGACGGGTCGGCCCCCCTCGCGCGCGCTCGGCCCGGGCACGCGCCCTAGATGAGTGATTCCAAGGGGTCAGTGATCGTAAGCGGTCAATGAGCGTAGGACCGGCTGGCCGGTGCGGTCGTTGTGCCAGACCACGGCGGTC